>NZ_JAUBTF010000024.1:0-92197 GCF_036702355.1 Microcoleus sp. D3_18_C4 | reverse complement strand
GGTTTTTAGCTGGCATTTTTGTATAAATTGACTAAACTAATTTTTTATTATACCCTATTTAAAGGCACAACAGCTTATCATGAAAATAGGCGTAGAGGCTGGTGGCAGAGAGAGTTATGGCGTTGTGAAAAAGAAATTTATGAAGGATTTAAAGAATATTCTGAAGAAGAACTCTATGTTTTAGTTTGCAAAATTTTAACCACACCCAAACTTAATTTTGAACAGCTTTTCGATTCTTTTAGTGTCTCAGATGATACGCTAATCTTTCCTGATGAAGTCGGAGAATTAGAGGAAACTCAAACTTTTAAAGAAGGTTCTATCCGTCAAATACAACTTAATGCCTATGAAAGGAATAATCCCGCTCGCAAAAAATGTATTGAATATTATGGGCTAAATTGTTATGTTTGCCAGTTTAACTTTGAAAAATTTTTTGGAGAAATAGGTAAAGGTTTTATTCATGTTCACCATATAATACCTTTATCTGAAATCAATCAAGAATATGAAGTTAATCCTATTCAAGATTTACGTCCACTATGTCCTAACTGTCATGCAATGATTCATAGGAAATATCCTCCATTTACTATTGAAGAAATTAAAGATTTACTTAGTAAAAACTGACTTCGTAGATAGATGTCCCAGATCTTTTCTGAGATCCGAGAGGCTCAAACCCTTGCCGCACCAGCCATACAGCCGAAAGATTTGACCCCCTCAAAAAAACACCTACCGATTCACGGAAATTTCAGGAACCGGAAAGCGATTAAACACTCGCGACTGCTAACTGTTCCGCGGCCTCTTTTTCGTTCATCTCGTCGAGTTTTTGCCACACTTGCTGCATCAATTCATCCAATCCAAGTCTACTAACGGCGGAAATCAACAAAACAGGAGCGCCACTGATTTCTTTAAGTCGGCTGATTAAATTACCGATTTCTTCGCTTTCGAGATCGATCGCATCTACCTTATTAAAAGCTAAAATCTGCGGTCGATCGGCTAAACCACGCCTGTAAGCCTTCAATTCTTCCTGAATTGTGACATAATTGGCGATCGGATCTTCATCCGTAACATCGATCAAATGCAGCAACAACCGAGTCCGCTCAATGTGCCGCAAAAACTCGTAACCCAAACCCGCGCCTTCGTGCGCTCCCTCAATCAATCCCGGAATGTCTGCAAACACCGTACCGTCTCCAGTCGGTTTTCTGACTACGCCCAAATTCGGGACTAAAGTTGTAAACGGATAATCTGCTATTTTGGGGCGAGCCGCAGACAAAGCTGAAATTAAGGTGGATTTGCCAGCATTCGGCATCCCCAGAATTCCCACTTCCGCTAATAGCTTCAATTCCAAACGCAAAAATTTGTGTTCACCTTCTTTTCCCGGCATCGCATAATCGGGAGCGCGGTTGGAATTGGTTAGAAAACACTTATTCCCCAAACCGCCTTTGCCACCTTTGGCTACACAAAAAGTCTGTCCGGGTGTCACCAAATCTGCCAATATGGCCTGAGTTTCCGCGTCGTAAACTACTGTACCGCAGGGAACTTCGATCGTGCGATCGTCCCCACCGGCACCAGTCATATTTTTCGGCGCGCCCCGCTTCCCGTCATCGGCTTTAAAAATCCGGTTGTACTGAAAATCTAGCAGCGTTTGCAGGCTTTCCACCGCCACCATATACACGGAACCGCCTTTGCCGCCCGTCCCGCCAGAGGGGCCGCCCGCCGGTACATACTTTTCTCTGCGAAAAGCTACCATACCGTCGCCGCCTTTGCCGGCTGCGACTTGAATATCTGCTCGATCGATAAATTGCATAATTTAGTCAGTAGTCAATAGTCAATAGTCAGTTGTCAGTTGTCAGTTGTCAGTTGTCAATAGTCAGTAGTTATTATGATACCAGATCCAAGTACCATATTTCTCTTTTTCTTTAGTCCGGGTCGGCAGACGCCAGCCAAGTTTAGTCGCGACTTACAGTTGCCCGAAAATTATAATTATACCAATTTTTAAAAGTAGTGCAGAGCGAGAGATTGTAAGCGAGCATTTGTAGAGAAACGGCAATGCTGTGTCCGGCTCCAATATTTGCGATTTTTAATAATTTGTATAAGATTGAGGATTGTACTAAGACTTTTATTGAAGTAGTATCAAAGCAGATTTTCTCTTAGCAAGACTTACCTACAAACACTGAGGAAACCGGGTTTTTCTACTGGCTTTTTCTACGGGTGCGGATGGGTGTAACGATGTTTTGTCCTAGAAAAACCCGGTTTTTGCATCCTGGACTAATTAGTAGTCATTGGTTAATAGTTACAGTCATTAATCCAAGATTTCACAAGAATGACAACTGACTACTAACAACTGCCTACTGACAACTGCCTACTGACAACTGACAACTGACAACTGCCTACTAACTACTAACAATATGACGATACATCTTCCTTACATTCATCTGCCAAATAGCAGAGAGCTCGAAAGCGCATCCCGACTAACTGTTCGTAAAGTGGGTTAATCTGGCACATCGCCGGAATGTGGACGATTTTGCGACCAAATAACACGACATCTCGCTCAAATGGACACTGGGGCGGAATAATTTTACAGACAAAGTGTGCCAATTTTGGGTCGTGAATTTCCCAGCCGTCAAGCCAGTCTTTGACGGGTTGCAGGACATCTTTGTGGTGAGGTTTAGGTAGCCGAGATGAAAGGGGTGTTCCGGCGGGGGCGACATTCGCATCAAAAACTATTTGGCTGCTGGGCCCCTGCGGATCATCGCACTTGCAGTCTTCGATGGTGTGTCGCAGAGCTTCGAGCGCCTCTACATTGTGCCCCAAAGCTCTGCAATAATTATAGATTACCTCGTCTTCGCTGAGCGAGTAGGTACCGTCTGCCAAAGCTACCATGACTGCTGTCCTCAAAAAATCCTCGCCTTTGGTGGTGTCTTTCCCTAACACAGCGGCTAATTCCTCTGGGGTAATAGGTTCAAAACTCTCCTCAAAAGATACCGGGTGTAGTTCATCCTGAGTTAGATTTGCAATCATTTTTTGCTCGTCTTCGTCAAAGTTGCCGTCTGCCCAAGCAATTGTCAGCAATCCCCGCAGCCAAGCAGCAATCTCTTCATTGGTGCAGGAAGATTTAGCGTTACTCATTAGCATTTCCACTTGGATGTACCAGTCAATTTGTTCGTTTACAGCGGACTCAATATTCCCCTCCCAATAATTTTTACTGGTTTTTTGGTCGATGGATGATCTATTTGTGGAAGGTTTGTGCCTGAAGATTGCTCCAAACGCTTGTAGTGGAAGTGTTAAAAGCATATTTGTTTCTCAGCAGCATCGCTGACTAGCGAGCTAATCTATTGGCTAATCCTATTCCCTAAAAAGTCATCTATCGAGAGGAATAGGTTTGTTGAATTCATCTTAACTTTAGTTGCACCCATCAAGATGACGATCGAATTTTATGCAAGCCCGATTGCCATTAGCAACCCGATTTTTCGCAAGAAACAAAAGGTTGGCAAGCGTTGGATCTAATCAGACACTGGGTTTGTCACCCAGGGGCGATCGAACTTCGCTCTCTTTACATTTTAATATATATTTTTGTAAATTTTTCTGTGCCGGCAGCGTCATATTAACAGCTAGCCGGATTTAAGCTGTTGAAATAAAAATATCTGAGGAAACTGTTACTGCCGGTTAACAGTTGTGATTGCTGTGTCCGCCTAAAAATGAGAAAAATTTTAACTTCGGCGGCACAAAATCCAGCGCAATTCCATGGGCGGACGTGCGTTTGCCATCGGGAAGACATCTCGGCCGGTGGCCCAACTGGAAAACCAGGGCGTCGGCGGCCAGGCTCCTTCCGGCAGGTGGTGGCGTTCGTACTCAAACACCAATTCGTCGGATATTTGGACTAAGGGCAACCCTTCCATGGCGGTGGCGAGTTCTTGGGGCGTAAATAAAGTAGACCAGGAGAGTTGGGCAACTTGTCGCACGAGGGCATCTGGCTGGTAGTCGCCGACGGTTAAAAAGGTGCTGAACAGCAACAGGCCTCCGGGAGACAGGGAATCGCACATTTTAGCGAGGAAAAGCCGTACTTGGTCGCTGTCTCGAAAATGTGAGATGACTTCGGCGGCAACTGCCAACTGGTAGCGGGCTGGTTTCATCCGCATTAAGGGATCGAGCACGTCGCCTTCAGTCACTGTCACGGGAAGGTTTTCGGCTGTTACTGCGGCTTTCAATTGTTCTGCAAAAGCTGGAGCTAGTTCGATCGCATCTACAGAATAGCCCAATCTCGCCAGGGGCAAGGTATTGCGGCCGGTACCGGCCCCCACGTCCAAAATCCGCACTCGATCGGGTGTACCCAATTTAGCAGCCGTGGTCATTAATTTTGCATCGGGATGAGAGCCGAAAAGCGGAGGTTCTCTGGTGTCTACCCAGCTTTTGTATTGTTCTCCAACTGTTGAGCTAGTAACAATGACTTTGCAAGCTAAACCGGTTTGCGGCGGCTGCACTGATTCGTATTGCAGGATCAGCATCGATGCTGTGGAGGTGCGGTAGCCTTGTTCTAACTTGGTGGCTAAGAGCTTGCTGAGTTCGTCTCTGCGGTCTTCGGGCAGGGGTCTGTCGAGAGTGCTAAATAGCTTTTCTATGGACTTGAG
The DNA here is from genome assembly GCF_036702355.1 of Microcoleus sp. D3_18_C4. NCBI lineage: Bacteria > Bacillati > Cyanobacteriota > Cyanophyceae > Oscillatoriales > Microcoleaceae > Microcoleus > Microcoleus sp. D3_18_C4. The sequence goes on along the minus strand of NZ_JAUBTF010000024.1, from coordinate 87,578 downwards.
ATAGTGGTTTAGCATTCCTGGGACGCAGGGGAAAATTAATTCTCCGCGAGCGTTTATGCGAGTATTAATTTTGTAGAGGATTGCTTGCTGGAGAATGTCGGGATTTACTACCAGCGGTAGCTGTTCGGTCTGGTCGATCGTACTTTCGGCGCCCATAGATTCCGCGAAGAAGTCATTAGTTATTAGTTATTAGTCATTAGTCATTAGTCAGAGGGAAGGCTGTTGAGAGCTGACTGTACAATTCAAGAGTATAAAAAAGCCGATTTTAGATTTATTTGGTTTGGTTGCTTAGTCTTTTTAGATTGTATTAAATCAGATTTGAGAGCTTTATTTTGGATAAATCTCAAGTCTAAAATCTCAAATCGACCTAGCCCAAAACCCCAGTAGGTTCCAAAATCGGAGTTAGTATCAAGAAAAGCTGTAGCGGATTTAAATTGTATTTTTCACGGCGAGGTGGAAAAAGCGTCAAATCCTCTCGCCTTCTCCCCTCTCTCCTTCCCCTTGTCAGCCATAACAGGCAATGTATATGGGTAGCAAATTAAAGCTGGGCTTAGTTGCTGCCGGTAAAAGTCACTAGGGGGAATCTTGACTGAGCTTCCGTCATTGGGCGCCGTCTGCCTTCCTCTTGCCAGTAGTTGATGACTTCTGTGGCTTGGTTGAGGATTTCGACACGATCGTTATCAGCAATCCAGTGTTTGGCTTCGAGTTCGTTTTTGAGGTCTTCCCACGCATCTTTGCGGGGCCAGAAAAAGTAGGATGTCAGCGGGCTAGTTCCTTTGCCGACAACTTGGTCAACGGCGAGGGCAACATTCTCTTCTAGCCAGAGAACTTTTAAGATGAACTTGGACAAGCAAACCTCCAGGGTTCCGATCGAACTTGTTAAAAATTTCTACAATCGCTAAGCGTAGCACACTCTGTTCGATAATTGGTCATCGGCCATTAAAAGTTTTGTGGCGCGGCTGGTTTTAGCGCCACTCAGGGGCTGGGAACAGATAAAATTTGGGTTCTCACCGGCCCTAGGTACAAGGATAGTTAAGCTGTGAACAGAGTTATTTTAGTCTTCGACATTGACGGTGTGGTGAGGGATGTGTCCGGTTCCTACCGGCGGGCGATCGCCGATGCGGTGGAACATTTCACGGCGGGTGCTTTTCGCCCGAATTCTCTCGATATCGACTCTCTGAAGTCTGAGGGTGTGTGGAATAATGACTGGCAGGCGTCTTTCGAGTTAGTTTGCCGTTATTTTGAGGGGATTGGGCGATCGAGAAACGAACTCGCTCTCAATTATGACGAATTAGTGGCTTTTTTCCAAAGTCGCTATCGCGGGCCTGATGAGAAAAATTGGACTGGTTACATTTGTGATGAACCGCTGTTGTTAAGTCCGGCTTACCTGGAAAATTTAACGGTTGGGGGCATGGTTTGGGGCTTTTTTAGCGGGGCGATGCGGGATGAAGCTGCTTATGTTTTGTCGGGGAAACTGAGTTTAAATTCCCCGGTGTTGGTGGCGATGGAGGATGCACCGGGAAAACCCGATCCGGCTGGACTTTTCGCGGCAATTGAACAGTTGGAAACTCTGCACGGTTTAGAAAAAAATTTGCCGGTGATTTACGCGGGAGATACTGTTGCGGATATTTACACGGTTGTGAAGGCGCGGGAAGTGCAACCAAATCGGGTTTGGCTGGGGGCTGGTATTTTGCCGCCTCATGTTTTGGATGATGCTGTGCGCTGCGAGGCTTATGCTGCGGTGTTGGAAAATGCGGGTGCAGTAGCGGTTTTCAGGAATGTCGAGGAGTTGACGGCTGCGCGGATTTGGGAATTAGTTCAGTTGAGTGTTGAGTGTTGACTGTTGACTGTTGGCTGTTGAAGGAGGGGTCATACCAATTTTTTATGAGGTTGCATAGAATCCGATCACCCTGGCGCCCCCCTTAATAAGGGGGGGACAAGATTCTTCTCAAAGTCCCCCTTATTAAGGGGGATTTAGGGGGATCGAGATATGTGCAAGTTCACATTAAATTGGTATGAATCGGGGTCAATAAAATGAAAATTGCGCGAATTATTTGTTGGCAGGTTGATTCGACTTTACGCCCGACGATGAAGCGCGGATTTGACATCGTATTATTTACAAACAAATAGACCTCTTGCAAAAGTCAAAAACTCACCCCCCTCAGTCCCCCCTTAGTAAGGGGGGAAGCAAGAAAAATTAGGCTCCCTCCCCTTACTAAGGGGAGGGTTGGGGAGGGGTCTCAGCATTTTTGCAAGATGTCTAATGTAATTTTGTTAAGTAATTTTGCACTTTATCCTATTGACAAGTAAATGTAGTTTTGTTACATTTATTTGTCAATTTTTGCATCTTTGAGTTGACAATATCTGCTGCGGCGGCTTAGTACAGAGTAGAGGTCAATCTCTAGGAGAGTGCCACTATGTTAGTTTCACGATCGACTGATAAACAACCTACGCTGGAAGAAACTCGGCAACTAGAAAAGCTCCAAGTCCAAATCGAGCGAGCTGTTGCTGATGGCAAGATATCTAAGCAAGAAATGGAAGACATCAAGAAAGCGATTTTGGCTGACGGAAAAGTTACTGTTGAAGAACTGGAACTATACAGAATGTTGGTGACGGATAGGATTGTTGCTGGAGATGTGGAATACGAGTTTTGAGAAGAAAGAATTTGGCAACGAGCGGTGTACTGGTGAATATTGAGGAAAGAAGAAACAGGGAAGAAGAGTTAGAATTGTTCTTCAATAGTTTATTTCTTGCTATAGCAATCCTTGCAGGAGTCGTAAAGGTTTGACCCCACCCCAACCCTCCCCTTATCAAGGGGAGGGAGTAAGAAGAAATTCACAAATGATGCGAGGATTGCTATATATCTTCGGGTGACATTTGACAAGTTTTTGGATCATCCCTTTGAGGAATTATATGCCACAATTATCGGGATGCTCGCAATTTTTCATTGGCGTTGTGAGATTATTTTAAGTGCAAGAATTTGTCTAATGCACTGACTGCAAGTGGTGGCCAGCGGCGGTTATTGGCAACCCAATCGAGGTCTTTGTAGCGGGAGTCGAGGCCGATGGCTGCTACCCAATTGCTCTCTGCTTCGCCGCGATTTCCTGCTTCCCAAAGACAGGCGGTGAGGGCGGCTCTCATGTCGGCAAATTGGGGGTATCTGCGGACGATGTTTTTCATGTTGCGAATTGCTTCTTTGGTTTGCCCGTTTTGATAAAGTGCGAGGGCGTGGTTGGCGCGGGCAAAGGCGTATTCGGGGGCTAATTCAAAGGCTTTGCTGTAGTCGGCTATTGCTTGTTCCCATTTTCCTAAACCTGCTTCGGCGTTGCCTCGGTTGTTGTAGGCGGCTGGATCTTGGGAGTCTAATTCTAGTACATGATTGTAGTCGGCGATCGCCTCTTCCCAGCGTCCTAAACCTTCTAAGGCGGTGCCGCGGTTGAGGTAGGGATCGGGGGCGTCGGGTGCTAGTTCGATCGCTCTTTCGTAGTCTAAAATAGCTGCTTGTAGTTTGTTTTGGCTGACTCTAGAGTTGCCTCGGTTGCTCCAAGCGGCGGCTTGTGAGGGAAATTTGTCAATGATTTGAGTCCAAAAAGTTTCTGCAGCGGGAAATTTGCCTTCATTTGTAGCTTCAAAAGCTTTTTGAACGAGTTCTCCCAATTCCTGTTGAGGATCGGTGATATCTGTTGGTTGTACTTGTGCGGCAACGGGGCCGATATTTCCCAACCATACTAACCCGGTTACAATTAATACTGTGAAAAATGTCAAAAGTGAGCGAATCATTGTTGTTGGCGGTTTAAACTTTATTAAACATATTATTAACCGAATTTGCGGGCGTTGCTTGGATAAGTTATACCAATTTTTTATGAGGTTGCATAGAATCCGATCACCCTGGCGCCCCCCTTAATAAAGGGGGGACAAGATTCTTCTCAAAGTCCCCCAACAACCAGGGGGATTTAGGGGGATCGAGATATGTGCAAATTCACATTAAATTGGTATTAGGACTAATTTTATGAAAAAACGGTTGCTAATTTTGGGGGGGACGGGGGATGCTGCTGAATTGGCGGTCAGAGCGTCTCAAATTGCTGAAATAGAGGTGGTTTCTTCGCTAGCAGGACGCACTCAACAGCCTTTTACCCCAAAAATGGGTACGGTGCGAATTGGGGGGTTTGGTGGGGCGGCTGGGCTGGCGGAGTTTTTGCTCGATCGCGCAGCCCGCCCCTACGGGGGCTACGCCAACGGAGAGGATCGCCCGATCGACTTCTTAATCGATGCTACTCATCCGTTTGCGGCTCAGATTTCTGCTAATGCTGCTGTTGCTGCTGCTGAGTGTAATGTTCCGTATTTGATGCTGGTGCGTCCTGCTTGGGAGAGGGTGGAGGGCGATCGCTGGATTGATGTTGCGGGCCACTCGGAGGCTGCAAGGGCTTTATTAGGGCTGTCTCAGCGGGTGTTTCTGACGATTGGTAGGCAGGAATTGGCTGCTTTTGCTGGTTTGGATGCTATTTGGTTTTTGATGCGGGCGATCGATCCTCCGGCACTCAATTCTCCTATTCCTAATGGTAAATTGTTATTAGCAAGGGGGCCTTTTTCTTTGGAAGATGAGCGTCAATTATTATTAGAATATCGGATTGATACAATTGTTAGTAAAAACAGCGGGGGCGGTGCTACTTATGCGAAAGTTGTTGCGGCTAGGGAACTGGGAATTCCGGTGGTGATGGTGCAGCGGCCGCGGATTCCCGATGTTGAGCAGGTTGCTGATGTTGAAGGGGCGATCGCTTGGTTAGTTAAGCAGTTATGATATCAAATTCGTTAGCATCGGAATAGTAAATTCGAGTTCACTGTGGACGGTTCACTGTCAACAGTCAACCGCCAACATCATTCGGGTGTTACCGGAAATGATATTAGTAGGATTTCAAACATCGGCCAGGTTATGTCTTTGAGTAATAGTTGATTTCCTGGCTGGATGATTATTTGTTTTAGTTCTAGCTGCATTTTTTGACGGTTTTAATAGGATTTGAAATATAAAATAATTTAAGTTAATAGATTTTAGCAATTCCTAACTCATGCGGAATTGCTGTTAGGAATTACAAAATATTTAGGGGACTGCTGGACAACCCTCTTTTTTAGTAGTATCGTATTTTCCCTCAGCAGTTCGCATTCCTCCTAAGAGAGTTTCCACAATTACGCACTGGTTTGTACCGCCGCCAGCAGGAGCAACTGTTACCACAAAAGGTAATTTTGGATTGTTTGAATTGTTTGGATCGACTATACCGTTATAACTAAAAATAATTTGTTGATTAACATCCTTCGTGCATACACCATTAAGACAGCTATTACCAACAGAAAGAGGTTTAATCTGTCCTTTTTTGATTTCGCCTCCAGCATTTAACTGCTGCGTACTACCACCCGTAGCTAATGCGGGATTAAACGTAACTGTTGGTGGGTCAGCAGATGTGTCAAATGTAACTGTGACATCGAGCTTAGTTCGCTTTGCTTCGCTTTGTGCAAGTCGTAATGATTGGAAAACGCGATCGTTCACGGTGCGAACTCTTTGTCGGTTGATGAAGGCCACCCAGCTTGGAGCAGCGATCGAACTTAATATACCTATGATTAACGCTATCACGAGCACTTCTAGAAGCGTGAAGCCTTTATCGGCTTTTCTGGATGCAGTTTTGTGGAAATTAGGGTTTGCTTTTGTTGCAGAAATCTGCAAAACTTTTAATAATATTGGCGTTTTCATTTTACTCTCCTCTTTTATCTGCTAGTGCCGCGAGTCGAAAATCTGTTTCAGATATCTGTTATTTTCCTACTGCACCTAGACCTTTTACTTGAACGGTTGCTGTTGGGAAAAATGCCGCTTTTTTGGGGTTGTAATCAGTATCGTTGGCTTGAAGGCGACGCTGGCTGTTTCCTCTGATAGTAACTCTGGCTAAGTTTTTAGATGTATCAACACAAGCGTAAAAGCTATTTATTTTGTCGTCTGGCGATGGTATTCTTAGCGTTGCTTCTCCGATTGCTGTTGCAGTTCTTTGGTCGATAGGATTACCAAGAGCAGTCTGGCATTCAGTCCCTGTGACTGCCGGCCCTGTACTGTGGTCGATGTAGTTAACCAATACTTCAGGAGCGGGAAAAACGGCTCCCGGCATCGTCACATTTACCGTGGGCTTACTAAAGTCAAAACTTGTATTAAAAGCTAGATCTCGTCGTTGAGTGTCTTTTGTCTCACTATCTTTGTAGTAAGGATAATTAGGATCTGTAGTATTTGTCGCGTTAGGGTCTCTGATTCCATCCGTAATTTCGTAGCGAGCAATGCGGGTAGGACAAGGGCCTCCTGAAGGCTGACACCAAGTAGCGTCGCTGTCTTTAAACTGGTAGTAGGCAACTAATGATAGTACATAGGTGTCGTTGCATTTACCAGGGTTAGTATCGCAATCTTTTGGTTTTACCGTCTTAGCAACTTCTGGGTTAAAAGGAACAGAATTTTTCCTCGGTTGCTGCTTCCAAAATACGAGGATCGGAGTTCCATTAGCAGGTTTAGGAAGTTGGTCTTTGATAGCAGGGATGCCTGTAGGAGTGGTGGTGGGAGTGCTGGTAGTAGCGGAATTATTATCGTAAATATAAATAGCTTGACTCAAATCTTGGGAGATGAAATCAGCGGCGGCCTGAAGGTCTTGCTCGGTATTTGATTTGACTTGTTCTCTCCTGTCGGTATTCAGCATATCGACTACAAAACCGAGCATCGGCGTAATGATTATAAACGCCATAATTGCTCCGACTAATAGCTCGACCAGAGTCATCCCATTTTCTGTTTGATCTGGCCCGGAGCGGTTTCGCTGGTGCTGACTTTTTAGAAGCAACCTGAGTAAAGTTTTCATTTGGACTTTTCCTTTGTCAAATGGGGGGAGCGGTTTTAATCTAATAACAAGGAATTTAATTTGTACACTTTTGAGAATCACCTTGGAGGCGAGTGCACAACGATCCATAGGAGGAGGCCTCTCCTGTAGTAGGGGGAATTTCTGATTGCATTACCACCAAAGGCGCTTTAGGATTGCCCAGACCGGAATTAGCGACTGATTGCTGTGTAGTTGTCAGCGTGCCCGAAGAAGAAAAAGCATCGGCCCGGTAAACTCGCACAATCAGGTTGTAGCCTGTGTCTGTGGGAATAGTGGTTCCTGTATTTGGGGGACGAACACCCTGAATATAAAAGTCTTTGCTGCTAGCACAACCTCCCCCATCCGTGTCAACGCAGTACAAACCACTGGAGCTTGTAGGAGCAGCAGCAGTGTCGGTAGGAAAACCTACTGGGCTTTTTGCATCATTAGGTCTGATCGCCCCCACTCTCAGAGCGTCAATGTAAGCTCTCCCCGCCATCGCAGCCAGTTCGATCCGCCGCGCTTGGACGCGAGTTGCTACTGAGTAGGCCATCACCGGGGCGATCGCAATCATCAGTACCGAAACCACAATCATCGCTACCAATGACTCGATAATCGTGTAGCCAGAATCTTGTGGCTTCAGTTTTTGGGCGTAACTGCCAGATTTACTCTCAGTCGGCTGGCTGCTGAATCCTGTTTCTGTCTTTGCTCCCTTGAATAACAAGGGTTGCGAGTAGCTGTTGTCTTTTAGTAGTTTATTCATGGTTAGGCACCTGCTTTAGATTTGCAGAATGAATCTGTTGGGCGCAAAATGCCACTGACAGCTTTCGTTGTCCCGTCCTTATCAAGGAAAGCACACAACAATGTTTGTACCCACTCATCATCGCGAGGTACTTCCTGGAAATACTCGTCCGGGGTGCGTTTTGTGGGAGGAGTCGTGAACTTTCGGGTAAACAAGTCGGGTGGCTGAGATAGTAAGCCCAAGTCATAACCCCAATTCCGAGCAGGAGGGCTGAAGAAGGGAAGGCTACCGGCGCCGGCATCAGTTCTGTATAAAGCTCTTGGAACACCGCCAGTGTAAGTGACTGCGGGTGGGGCTGGGTTCGGTGAGATTGGCGATGAATCGAAAAGACTCCGCAACTTAGTACCTAAAGCTGTCTGCTGCGAAGCCGCCTGATCTAGAATCGGGATATAGGGCGCGGTGCTGTAAGCACTCCGGCCGAACTGAATAAAGGAACCCTGGATGTTTGTGGAAACTGCCCCGGAATTCCAGCTTTCCAAGAAGCGGGGCAAGTTTTGCAGGCCTCCGTTAAAGTCACCGACATTACCCAACGATCGCGAAGGAGTATCGTTCGAGCCTACGACCATATTAAATGTTGTGTTTACAGCCGTCGTTATCCACCCGGTTCCCCTCACAATACCTGTACCTTCTGGCAAACCGGTCGATGAAGCAGCCGCTGGCGGCGCCGTCACAGTTTGGATCTGCAAAACCGGCAGGAGTAGTGGCTGCCACTTTGCTCCTGGGACTAATTGTGGCATATCTGCACCGCTCCCGTCCTTCCGCGCCTGGTTAAACACATAGGGAAATTTTTCTGAACCATAAGTCACTGTAGTACCGCCAGCCACAGCAGTCGTCGCAAACCACAGAGAATTATCTGTTAAATTTGTGCCTGGCCCAGCAGCAGCAACTGTTGTGCCACTAATCCCTAAAGGCGTTGGATTGTTGTTTGCATCTAGCACCAGATCATTTGCAGGGCGGTTTCTTTGAAAAGCAACTCGGCGGGGGAAGCGTTGATATTGGGGCGCTGGGGGAGCAGCAGTTGTTCCGGCTAGCCAATCGGCAGAGGGTACACCAACATTTGCAAGGATCTGAGTTTGCGGATTGACGAACCAGTCTTTATCCTCACAGGCAGAAACCGGGATTTTGTTACAAACTTCCATTAAATACTCTGGGAATTTCCCGCGTCGCTGCACTGGAGTAACAAAGTTGTTGAAGTAAGAACTTGTAATCGGGGGAGTGGTGGTGACATAGTTAGCGTCTGTCACAGTTATTGGGTCTGCTTGTGCCTTTAAATTGCCGTCAGCCTTGAATTCCCCGCTGGAAAGTCCGTTTGTCACAAAGTTGTTGCTGTAAAATCCTTGCTGTTTGCGAAGCATTACAGCAGCAGCACCAGCATTATTTCTCAGGTCAAAATCTCCCTCGTTGCGGAAGCCAAAACGGTAATTTTTTGAAAGCAGGGTGACAGCATCTGCCAGTATGTTTGCGGGACGCCAGGCGTCGCCGGTTGTACATTTACCACCTAATCTGGGGTCGTTTGGGCGACAGGCAAAGTTCTTATTGAGGTTTGCGGCTGTGCGATCGTAAAAGGCACTCCAATCACCCACGGTCTGAGTAAACTCTTCGCCGGAGTGAAGGTTAAATTCGTTTTTGATGTAAACAGGTAAATTAGATGCCAAAGTCAGCCCCTTTTCCATGACTACATCCGCCACAGTAGCGGAGGAAGCAGGAAATCTGCCTAGCTCCTTACCATTAACAAGTAGAATTCCGTTGGGCTTGCGAGTAGGATCTAGTAGGGAATCTGTGGGGCTGAGTGTTGCGCTTCTACTTTCATCTATGCCACCTGCGGCAAGACCAGGGCGAGAACTGCGATCGGGCAGCGCATCGTCGCGAGTGGCATAAATAATCCCGCTGTTTGGCAGTAAATACTCGTCCGTTCCAAATTTAGTCCTTCGCAGTACATCGAGGTCTATCTGAGTGGCGCGAATTTCTAGGGGTTGCCTTTCTTCTAAAGGCAGATTGTAGTTTCCTGTTAATTTTGCGGGTTCTGCCAGGGAGCTGCTCAGAGTAAAGGCTTCGTTAACGTTAGTTGTTGTCGAGTCATCGCGATCGATCGCCTTGATTTCTCTGGCATTCAAAAATGCTACTTCTTGGATAGCCCCGTGAGGAATCAGTGCCGGATTGGGTGTGAGCTCGCCCTTAAGTATCTGTAGCGCGCAATTCGTTGAGTCGATCGCAGCTTTTTCTGCCAAATTGCGATCGGTGTCTGCTTTCACAAGAGCATCTCTCAACGGCTTATTAGCAAACCGACCGTCGGGGAAGACTAAATTAGCTTGCATATCTAAAGCGGCTTCTCCGCCACTAAGCAAGCCTGTTGTAGCAGAAAGCGTTGAAGCGCCACCCGGTCGCGCTTTCGGGGGGGCGTAGGTGATGCCGTTGTTGGAGCCGATCAAGGTCTGCCGTGTTCCTAGCCCAGGTGCGCGTGTTGCGATATCTGGTGCGAGCGCTCCCTGGCCGCTGACATCGGGTAGGCTTCCCGTCGAAATGTTTCTCGCTGTGGAAGCGTTGCTAGGGTCGTAATAGCTGCTGACGCAGGCCAGCGGTTTGTCATTCAACTCTCCCTTGGCGGGGGGATTATCTTTATAGTGATAAACTACCGTCGCCCGCATCCGCAAATCGCCTTTGGCATATTTCCTAGCGGTGGTAGCTTGCTCAACAATACCTGGAAGTAGAGTAGTAGAGGCGACTGCTGATGGGAGACTTGCGCTGATATCGGTAGAACTAGACCAAGCTGGGTCCCAGGTAGTCCAGTTACCCGCAACATTATCATATACTTGTGACCCCGGCCCCAGTGGTGACATTGGCATGGAGTCGGGCCAGACGACACGGTACTGCTCAGGGGCGGTCGTTGTTGGGTCGTCGTAAGTAGCAGTAGGGTCTAACTCCCCGCCTTTGAGCGCACCACTCGAAGGATTTATCCAGCTAGGCGGTGGCAGGAATGAATTAGTGCGATCGTAAACCCCTGCACCAGTAATGACGCGCAAACCGCCAATGCCATCCAAGGGATTTTTGGGGTTTCTTGCTGCTTCTTGTTCCCAAAAACCGTTGCGGTCTGTCGCTCCTACATCAGCGATCTTTGTCACCTGGGACGATCGAGTGCGCGGAAAATTAGGATCGAGGGGGTCGATCGAATTCCACTTCCCTGGTATTTCTTCCGGCTTACTGGTAAATTGAGATTTGGTGGCATCCCATCTCTTGGCTGGTAGGTTGTTGCCTACCACAACGCGATCGCCCAGAAATTGTTCTTCTTCAGGTTCTTTTGAGGGGTCTGTTGCTTCTAGCTGATTAGGAGTTAGGGTGATTTTGGTTTCGGAATCTTTGAGCAAACTCCATTTGTCTACGGGTCTTAGGGTTTCTTTGCTTTCTAGAATGGGTGGGGTTCCGGCTGGTGTTGACCACGGAAGACCGTAGCCCGCCGTTGCGTCTCCTCCAAGTGGCACTTCCGCATAGGGAACCTTGCGGAGCATCTGCTTAAAATATTCTGTCAGCGCTTGTTTGCGATCTAGGGTTTGCGGTCGCTGCCGCACTGACAACGGATCGTTAGCCTCCGGGTTGGGACTGGCGGGGTTTCCCAACTGCGCTTCTACTAGCAAAGATAGGCGCTTTGTATAGGCTTCGTCATTGTAAAGAACATTCAATCTAGAATCGCTAGTTGATTCCGTACCCGCCTTAATTTCTAATTTTTTACTCAGCATGAATGCGTTTTTTCCGCTCTGAGGGAGGCTACCTTGTTTGAAAAGGTGCACGTCCACTGCATTCTTAACCGTGTTGTTACCAGACCAACCATTTACTACATTACCAGCCACAACAATTTTGCTACCTTCTTGTTCGTAGAAGCAAGAATCTGGGCTGCTGACCTGATACAGTTTTATGCTGTTAGGATTATTCAACCCTGTCACTAGCAAATTACTGTTTGTGAATATCCGCCCGTTTAGATTTAACGGAGGTCCCGGCGATATGTCTAGATCGTTTTCATAAACAACCGCGTTGTTGGGGATCGGAATAAGAGCTTGGTCTTGCTGATATTCCAGGGCTGAAATGCTAGAAGTTCCTGTAAATGCTTGATACGCAGAATTGGTAGCAGCATCTGTGGGTGTCATCGGTACGTTAACTGTATAAACGAAAAAACTTTTTTTAAGTTTCCCGTCTATCCTGTACCAGCCTGAGTCCCCCGCTAAAGTAGCGACAGTACCTCCACCCTGTTCGCAACCAGCCTTAAGTTTCCTCTGCGGTGGCTTTCTTGCTTCCAACGGCTCTCTTTTTCTTAAGAAGTCGCCCAAAGTAGGGGCTTGCGTGCCTCTTGGGGGGGTGCGGAAGAATATGCCGTAGAGGGTAAAACTGTCAAATTTGCCATCTCCATTTGTATCGACGGGATATCTCCAAGCAGTATTTATCGATTCGTTGGTTTCGAGATTAAAGCCAGTATCGTTAACCTTAAAATCGGGACTTATGCCACCGCTACCGTCTAGGTCATACTTAAGTCTCAGGCGTTCTTCGTCCCCGAAGGTATAATTATCAACTGTACTTCCAGGTGTAGTGGGGTTGGCGATCGGCAAGTACAAGTCTGCATCAGAAGGAGTACCCCGATTCTGGGTTTGCTCCAGCAGGAACTGAATTTTCGCTTTTGCCCGATCGAGCGCGGGAGTGGCGGCCGCCAGCACCTGCTGGTTCACACGCACGTTACGCGCCGTATTAGCCCGATCGAACGATCGCAGGGTAATTGCCACAGTCAACAAAATCACTACCAGCAACACCATCGTCACCGTTGGCAGCACAAACCCCGCCACCGGCAGTCTCGCCCTCCGGCCCATAGCCATCAGGGTTTGTAGCATTGCTCTCATCAGCCGCTTGGCCCCGGATCTGGTAACACCAGCAATCCGCCGCAGCAGGGATACGATAACTCTGGATAATTTGCTCTTAAACATTGACGCCTTCCTGAATAATTTCAGAGATGGTATTGCTGGTACTTACTGCTCGACAGTACAATCCCATCTTTATTGTTCCCATTTTCCGCAACTTGCATATCAGCCTCTTGCACAAATTTAAATCTGTACCTTGGCTGAAAAATAAAACCCACAAACCCCCAAGCAAAATCGCCACCGATAATATATTTTTCAGAGAAAGATTTGCCCCGCAAGGATGAGAGTTCCCTAACTCCACTCTAATCGAGTTAAATTGAAATGTCAGTACCAAGAGCGCGAGTGAATTTGATCACCCAAAAACAGTGATCGCGATCTTATCCAACGTATTGCCCATCCCTTGCAGGCTTTGTTTGTTTAGGCTCGGTTTCAACCACCGGAATCTAGAATGTAGAGTGGGCGATCGAATTGTAATTAGGCGTATCCGTGCGCTCAAATGTAAATTGGGCGATCGAATTGTGGTAATGCCTCCAAGTGCGATCGAATTGTGGTAATGCCTCCAAGTGCGATCGAATTGTGGTAATGCCTCCAAGTGCGATCGAATTGTGGTAATGCCCCCAAGTGCGATCGAATTGTGGTAATGCCTCCAAGTGCGATCGAATTTTCGTTTGCCCCCCGGCGGACTATCGGTACAAATGCCAAATCCGAAACACTGTCAGTACAATTGCAAAATATAAACCTACCATCCCCACCCATGAAACAACCCTCCAAACCTCCAGACTTCATCATCATCGGCGCCCAAAAAGGCGGCACAACATCCCTGTACAATTACTTAATCCAACATCCCCAAATCGCCCCCGCCGCCCAAAAAGAAATCCATTACTTCGACTTAAAATTCGACAAAAGCCCAGACTGGTACTATGCCCAATTTCCCCAGCCCCAAACAGGCGAAAATCTAGTAACCGGAGAAGCCAGCCCCTACTACATCTGTCACCCCCAAGTTCCCCAGCGAATTTATGATTTATGTCCGAAAGTTAAAATAATCGCCCTGCTGAGAAACCCAGTAGAACGCGCAATCTCCCACTATTATTACTATATCAAAATAGGCTACGAATCGCTATCATTAGAAAGTGCGATCGCCGCCGAGCCCGAAAGACTCAAAGGCGAAATAGAAAAACTAATAGCCAACCCAAACTACTACAGTTACGAACACCAACATCACAGCTATCTAACCCGCGGCATTTACGCCGATCAACTCCCAGCCTGGATGAAACTTTTTCCCAAATCACAACTTTTAATCCTCAAAAGCGAAGACTTGTATACCAATCCCTTCGGCACATACAACAGCGTCTTAGAATTTCTAGAATTGCCGCCGCACCAACTACAAACCTACGAAAAGTACAACGCCACCCAATATCCCCCCATCAGCGAGACAGTATACGAGCAATTGAGAGCATATTTTCGATCGCACAACCAAAGACTAGCCGAATTGTGCGATCGAGACTTCGGCTGGGACTAATCTTGAGTGGGAGGGGGCGGGCATTCTTGGCACCGCCCCTACAAAATCGCGGTTTCTTAGTATTCTCAATCTGCCATCACCGACAACACATACTCTCCTTGATTGACTGACTGATTGGTCGAAACATCAAAAATGAAAACATTCGACTCCGCACAAACATCAACCAAACTCGGAAATTCCCCATTCTTATTAAAGCTGAGAATTTGATAAAGTCGATCGCCCTTTTTGACAAAACTCCCCAATTCCACTCGATTTTGAATCATCCCGCCCGCCGGCGCGTAGTATTTGAACACCGAATTCTTGGGGGTGAAAATAACTTGATGATTCGCAGTTTCCGGGAGAGGAAATCCATCAATTTTCAATAAACCCTTACTTGCTAAGTAATTTTTGATGCCCCGCAAGCCATTCGCCACCGAATCGGGATTCATTTCCATCCCCGAACCTAATTCTAAAGTCCAAGCTTCCACATCAAATTGGATCGCACTTCCCAACTGGGCCAAAACCTTCTCCAAAGCCAGCCAAGGCTTGAGAAACGCCTCGTCAAAAGCATCGCCGTCGTACTCATCCATCAAGATAGCGCGATCGAGCAAAAAAGCTTTCGCACTCTCCTCGCGGGAATTAAAACAGTAAAGATAATCTAAACTTTGATTCGTAGAACTGTGCAAATCCAGCACATAATCCGCATCCAAACACAAAGATTGTAGCTGATATCGGTAAAGTTCGCTGTAGGGGCGGCAAGTAGGAGCATTAATTTTTGCCAACTCTTTCGCAAAACTCAAAGCAATCGCTTTTCTGTAATTAACTTTGACAGTATCGGCATCGAGGTGAATGTGAGAATTAGCAAAACCCAGAATATCTTCCCCTTGCTTTTCAAAATCCCAGAAAATCCGGTTCCAATTTACCCCATCATAAAGATTGTAGCGACCAGGAGAAAAATGGTGCGATCGCTGACTGACACCCACAGGATTGCAAACCGGAACCAGCCAAATTTCCCCGCTTAACTGGCTGCTGTCCAAAGACCTTAAAAACTCAATTAATTGGTAAATCACCGCATTACCGCTAATCTCAGCGCCGTGGAGGTTAGATTGCAGATAAGCTTTTTTGCCCGGAATCGCACCTTGAAACTGATAGACTTGCAGTGAAAGTCGATCGCCCGAAGCAAGCTGCACCACAGGAATAGTCGAAATAACTGGAATCATAGAGAAAGAAGAGGGAAGTTCGGCAACGGATTCTGTAACGGATGTAACGGATGTAACGGATGTCAGGAAGAGGGAAGAAGGAATAAGGAAGAGGGAAGAAGGCACAATTTTTTTTATTTCTTCTGCCAACTGCCAACTGCCAACAGTCAACTGCCAACTGCCAACTGCCAACTGCCAACTGCCAACAGTCAACAGTCAACTGCCAACTGCCAACTGCCAACTGCCAACTGCCAACTGCCAACAGTCAACAGTCAACTGCCAACTGCCAACAGTCAACAGTCAACTGCCAACTGCCAACTGCCAACAGACTTATTCCTTAATAGCCGATTTGCGGGCGTTGGTCTAAAATCAATACAGTCCTCTGCTGACTTGCTTTCAGCAAGATTTAAGCATACTTATCCTGCAACCTTATAATAATCCTTGTGCCAGACACTGCCCAGAACCGCCCAGAGCTGGATCTGAAGACCATATTTCCATTCGAGCTAGATAACTTTCAGAGAGAGGCGATCGCCGCCCTCGATGCAGGTAAATCCGTTGTCGTGTGCGCTCCCACAGGCTCTGGGAAAACGTTAATCGGGGAATACGCCATCCATCAAGCACTCTCCAGAGGGCGGCGCGTCTTCTACACCACACCCCTCAAAGCACTCTCTAACCAAAAGCTGCGCGACTTCCGCAGTCAATTTGGAGACGACAACGTAGGTTTGCTCACGGGCGACATCTCCGTCAATCGAGATGCGCCGATTTTGGTGATGACTACCGAAATATTTCGGAATATGCTCTACGGTACGCCGATCGGAGAAGTCGGTACTTCCCTCACCGGAGTCGAAACCGTGGTACTCGACGAGTGTCACTACATGAACGATCGCCAGCGTGGTACCGTCTGGGAAGAATCGATCATCTACTGTTCGAGCGAAATTCAACTGCTCGCCCTCTCAGCAACCGTTGCCAATAGCGACCAACTCACAGACTGGATTAACAAAGTCCACGGGCCCACAGAGCTCGTCTACTCAGACTTTCGGCCAGTACCGCTGCAATTCCACTTCGCCAACCAAAAAGGGATATTTCCCCTACTAGACGAGACCGGCAAAAGAGCGAATGTCCGGTTAGTCCCCAAAAAGAAGGGGCAAAAAGTAGAAAGAGGCAGCATCCCCACTCCGAGTTTGACCGATGTTTTGGCTCGGTTGGACGATCGAGATATGTTACCAGCAATTTACTTCATCTTCAGCCGTCGCGGGTGCGACCAAGCAGTCGCAGAAGTCGGCAATTTCTCCCTAGTTAACGAAGCCGAAACAGCCGAACTCAAACGCATCATTGACGATTTTTTACAGCGAAACCCAGAAGCAGAACGCTTCGGTCAAAAAGAAGCACTTTTAAAAGGCATCGCCGCCCACCACGCAGGCATTTTGCCAGCCTGGAAAGGTTTAGTAGAAGAACTCTTTGGGAGAGGTTTGATCAAAGTCGTATTTGCCACCGAAACCCTAGCCGCCGGGATTAATATGCCCGCCCGCACCACAGTCATTTCCACCCTGTCCAAGCGCACCGACAAGGGACACCGACTGCTAAACGCTTCAGAATTCCTGCAAATGGCCGGTCGGGCGGGTCGGCGGGGCATGGACAAGCTGGGGCACGTGGTTGCAGTTCAGACGCGCTTTGAAGGCGCAAAAGAAGCCTCGTATTTGGCAACAGCCAAAGCCGACCCCCTCGCCAGTCAGTTTACTCCCAGCTACGGCATGGTGCTGAATTTGCTGCAAACACACACTCTCGACGAAGCTCAAGAGTTGGTAGAGCGGAGTTTCGGTCAATACCTTTCTACCTTGTACTTGCAGCCGCAGCAAGAAGAATTAGACGGATTGCAAGCAGAATTGGCGGTGCTTGAACAGTCCCTGGCAGCGGGAGGAAATGTCTCCACCCTGGAAAAAGAGCTCGCTCATTACGAAAAATTGCAGGGAAGACTCAAAGAAGACAAACGTTTGCTGAAAACTCTATTGCAGCAAGCTGAAGAAGCCAGATTTAAGGAGATGTCCGTAGCTGTGGCTTTTGCAGTGCTCGGAACGGTTCTGAGTCTCAAAGGTAAACACGTTCCGACAGCCAAACGATCGCACACAACTCCTGTACCCGCCGTATTGGTTGCCAAAATCGCAGGTTCTGGCCAAGCACCAAATTTGGTGTGCTTGGGGAAAGATAACCGTTGGTATGTCGTCGCGATTAGCGATGTCGCTACCTTGCACGCCGAATTACCTCGCTTGAGCGTTGCAGATACCTTGAACCCGCCGTCGGAAATGCCCCTGAGACTCGGCCAGTGCCGCTTGGCAAATGAAGAAACTGCTGCAATTGCTGCATCGATCCCACAATTGCCGACACCGGAACCGAGCCCAGAGGCGATCGAGCAACAGCAGAAAATCGCAGCCGTAGAAGCTAAGCTAGAAATTCACCCGGTTCTACAATGGGGGAATCCCGGTACTTTGCTCAAACGCCAGCGCCGCCGGGAAGAATTGAAAAAAGAAATCCGCAAAAGCGAACAAGAGTTAGAAAAGCAACGAGCTCGCTACTGGGAGCAATTTCTCAACTTAATCGATATCTTGCTGAATTTCGGCTGCTTGGAAAGAGTAGTTTCGGCACATGGGAACCGAGATGACTCCTCTGACAGGTTGGTGCCCACAATCTTGGGCCAAGCTTGCGCCGCCATTCGTGGCGATAACGAACTGTGGCTGGGTTTGTCCCTGATGTCTGCCGAGTTTGACGAACTCGACCCCCACCACCTCGCTGCTGCTTGTGCCGCCTTAGTTACAGAAGTTTCCAGGCCCGACAGTTGGACTCACTACTCGCTGTCGCCGGAAGTTTTGGCACCTTTGGACAATCTACAAAAAGGCTTGCGTCGCCGATTGTTTCAAGTGCAGTACCGTCATGAAGCTGCAATCCCGATTTGGCTGGAACGGGATTTAGTGACTTTGGTCGAACAGTGGGCTCTGGGCGTTGAATGGCTGGAACTGATAAGCCATACGAGTTTGGATGAAGGGGATGTGGTGCGGATTTTGCGCCGGACTTTGGATTTCTTGTCTCAGATTCCTCATGTTCCTCATGTTTCCGATTCTTTGCGGAGGAATGCTTGTCGGGCGATGCAGTTAATCGATAGATTCCCGGTGAATGAAGCTGCAACTTAGAAAATTGTTGACAGTTGACTGTTGACTGTTGACAGTTGGCTGTTGGCTGTTGACAGTTGACAGTTGACAGTTCGGACATTTGGACATTTGAACAATACCGATGCAACCGCAAACGATATTAGATTAAAATCTGCGTGCATTTGGATTGAAAAACCCAAAATACAATTTAGATGCCGGACAGCTTACAGTCAACAGTCAACAGTCAACTGTCAACTGTCAACTGTCAACTGTCATGAGGAATAGATCCAAAATCTAAAATCCAAAATCCAAAATCTAAAATCTAAAATCTAAAATCGATCGATCGCACTTTTTCCTGATTCAGGTTGCAGGGCAGGATAGAAAATTGTATGGTGCGGATCGATCGATCTTAATTGTTATTGAAATTTTCCGAAACGGTGCGCTGGGTAATTCTCTTATTTTATGATGCAACAAATCAAAAAGCCCGATCAAATGCCTGATGCCTGCTCCCAGGCTCAAAAAATTCGCTTTTTCACTTTCTTGCAAAAAGTCTTAATTGGAACTATAGCGAGTACATTACTCAATCTCTTCATCCTATTTCCCTCTCCGAGTTTCGCAGAAGTAGTTCTGGGCGTTGTTCGCAGTTCCGAGAATTCTCCCGACTGGGTAAAGATTACCACGCGCCTCTGGGAAAGCGGCATTGCTTACAAACCAATCAATCTCGAAGAAATCAAAAGTACGGCGGATTTAACAGGCGTTAACGTGCTGTTTTTGCCCAACATTGAAACTTTGACTCCGGCACAAATTAAAGTTTTAGAAGCTTGGGCCTCCCAGGGTGGCCGCTTGATTGCTTCGGGCCCCGTCGGCCGCAGTTCCCCGGCCTTGGTGCGCCAATCTTTGCGATCGCTCCTTGGGGCCTATTGGGCTTTTCCGTTAACCCAGCCAGCGACGCCACAACCACGCAGCCGCTGTCGGGATCTCGCCTGCACCGCTTCTAGCAATTGGATACCCGCTGTCCAACAAAATGCCTCAGTCCAAGGCGGTGTCTTAATTCCGGCTGATGCGAACAGTCAAACTATTGCTACTTGGAAAGATAGTTCCGGTTCCTCCGCAGCCATCGCCACCGATCGCGCTACCTATCTCGGCTGGCGCTGGGGTAGCGACGGTTCGGCAAATGTAGATAAGGCTTGGCTGCAAGCCTCGATCGCCCGCTGGGGAGGCACAATCGCTTCTGGGCCTGTAGCGCCGCCCACTGCGGCCGCGACCCCACTGCCAACTCCCCCCTCCAGAGTCACTAGAAACAGCCCTAGTTTGCCACGTACTACCCCGCTGAGCCGACTTTCTCCCTCTGGCTCGCTTTCCGATCCAGTACCTGCAACTTTTACA
Organism: Microcoleus sp. D3_18_C4; assembly: GCF_036702355.1. Lineage (NCBI taxonomy): Bacteria > Bacillati > Cyanobacteriota > Cyanophyceae > Oscillatoriales > Microcoleaceae > Microcoleus > Microcoleus sp. D3_18_C4. Next base: position 67,786 of record NZ_JAUBTF010000024.1, on the reverse strand, counting down.
GACCCTTCGGATCAGTCGGCGTCGGCGGGTTTGGACGTGCAGCCAAATTCCAATAAGCCGATCGTCAGCATTGAAGCGTACTTGATGCGCCAAGAACTCACTAACCTCCTCGGCCGGTTTGAAAGCGCCCTGACAGCATCTAATTCAGCCAATACCGCCATCAATCTCAATGCTGCTACCTCCCCTCAACTGGTGGCTGCAGAACAGGGCGGAGGCGGCCCCACAACCAGCCGCCCCCCTGTTCTGCAAGCGATCAGGGTGCGGGCCATCGCCCAAGCGCGACAGGTTTTGCAAACTTTTGACCAACTCCTGCAACAGCAAAACTACGCGGAGGCGAGATCGCAGTGGGTGGAAGCGCGGCAGTTGCTGTGGGAAAATTACCCGAAGGAAGGACAGCGGGTTGGGGCGGAAATTCGGGCGGTTTGGCTCGATCGCGGGACGATCGTCGCAGCGCGATCGGAACAGGGTTTGGCTGCAGTGTTCGATCGGCTCGCCGCCGCCGGGATCAATACCGTTTTCTTTGAAACTTTAAATGCCGGATATACCATTTATCCCAGTCAAGTTGCACCGCAACAAAATCCCCTGACTGTTGGCTGGGACCCGCTGGCATCTGCGGTTAAATTAGCTCACGATCGAGGCATGGAACTGCACGCTTGGGTTTGGGTTTTTGCCACAGGAAATAAGCGCCACAATACTTTAATTGGCCAGCCTAGCTCTTATCCAGGCCCGGTACTTTCCGCCCATCCACAGTGGGCAAATATTGACAATAAAGGACGCACGCAAAATCCTAACGATGGTAAATTTTATCTCGATCCTGCCAACCCGGAAGCGCGGAATTATTTGCTACAAATAGTCAACGAAATTGCCAATAACTACAAAGTAGATGGGGTGCAATTAGACTATATTCGCTATCCTTTTCAAGATGACAATGCAAATTTTACTTACGGTTATGGTATTGCTGCGAGGCAGCAATTTAGGCAGTTGACTGGTGCTGATCCCGTGAATATTTCCCCCAGGAATGGCAGTTTGTGGCGGCAGTGGGTTGAGTTTAAAACTAATCAAATTAATAGTTTTGTAGCTGAAGTTTCTCAGCTTTTGCGGCAGAATTATCCGCGCACAATTCTGTCGGTGGCAGTGTTTCCGCACCCGGAAAGTCAGCGGATTTACAAAATTCAGCAAAATTGGGAAGTTTGGGCTCGTCAAGGTATTGTAGATTTGATTGTGCCGATGACTTATGCTTTGGATACGAACCGACTTCAGCGCATCACCGAACCGCTGGTAAATGAACAAATTCTGGGTTCGGCTTTGATTTCTCCGTCGGTTAAGTTGTTGACTCTCCCGGAAGTTGTGGCGATCGACCAAATCCAAGCTTTACGCGATTTGCCAACAGGGGGCTATGCTATTTTTGCGGTGGAAAGTATCAGCAGCGGGATGCAGGGGTTTTTTAACCGCACTCAAGGCACCCCAGTGCGTTCCACTTCTGCTGCGGAGCCGATTCCTTACCGACAGCCGTTTGCGGCGGCGGCTTCGCGGTATACTGCTCTCAAGCAGGAATGGAGTTTTTTATTGGCTAACAATCAGTTGCGGGTGTCCGAATCTGAACTGAAAGTTTTGCAAAGTCGAGCGGATGAATTGGCGCAAGCTTTGAGCAAGTTGGCGGCAAATCCTTCTACCGAAAGTTTAGCAACTACTAAAAGATTGTTAAGGAGTTTTCAATCTCAATTTCAATCTTCGATGCGCTTGCATTCTGCGGAAAATAGCTATCAGGTGCAAACTTGGCAAAATCGTTTGGAGAGTTTGGATATGCTTTTACGCTACGGCGAAAGGATGGAGTTGAATCGCAGATAAATACAGATTTTTGGGGTGTGTGCTTGTTAGCTACTGTTTGTTCAAATGAGATGTTGCACCATTCTCAATAACCCTTCCCTGGGCGGGCAGGATGCCCACCCCACAAGAAAATGTACTTGTTGTGGAACAGGCCGGAAAGCCTGTTCCACAATAAAATTCATCTCTTGTGGAACAGGCCGGAAAGCCTGTTCCTAAATAAGTAATTGAGAATGGTGCAATAGATCAGATGATTTCGACTTAGGTCGATCGCGCCCAATGATCTGTATCAGTAGTTACGAAAAAACTCTGAGTAGAAATACGCTATTTTGATATAAATTGATCGACGGTACTGTCGTCAGTAAACTACAGCATAAGGATAAAAGGAAGGGCAAAGGGAACATAATTTACACTCAAAACTCCCAACAATTACCAATGCCCAATTCCCAATGCCCAATTCCTCTGAGGATGAATATGTTTCCTAAACCCCTCAATAGTTTAGCTACAAAAATTATCGGCAAAGTTCCATTACAAACGGTGCTCGTGGTTCCTTTTTTAGTGCAAATTGTCGGCACGGTAGGACTTGTAGGTTGGCTATCTTTCCAAAACGGTCAGCGGGCAGTCAACGATGTTGCCGCTCAGTTGCGGGGAGAAATTAGCGATCGCATCAAAGACCGCATGGAACATTATATGTCAATTCCCCACATTGTCAATCACCTGAACGTTCAAGGCATAAAACTGGGGCAGTTGAACCTAGAAGACAAGCAAAAACTAGAACATCATTTCCTAGAACAAATTCAATATTTTGATTCGATCAGCATCATTTACACAGGCAAAGAAAATGGAGAACACTCTGGAGCAATCCGCACTAAAGATGGGATTTTGATATCTGCTGCTGACAGCTCTACTGGCAATAAATTAGGTCGATATACTGCGGACTCTCAGGGAAACCGTGTTCAATTAGTCCAAATTTCACCCAATATTTACGACCCGCGAACTCGTCCTTGGTACCTAGCTGCCACTGCCGCAAAAAAACCTATTTGGACTCCAATTTATACAGATTTTTTGACGAGGGAACTGGCAATTACTGCTGCTTTGCCTATCTATGACGATGCTGGCAAATTGTTAGGAGTAGCTGGCAGCGATTTGCTCTTTTCCAGAATCAAAGAATTTCTGGTTAGCCTAAAAATAGGAAAATCAGGACAAACTTTTGTCATGGAGCGATCGGGGATGTTAATTGCCACTTCAACGGCGAGTCCAGAATTCGTGGTGGAAGGTAAAGAAACAAGGCGCATTAAAGCTTCAGAAAGCGAGAATCGGGTAATTAGCCAAACTGCACAATATTTAGATAAATCCTACGATAGCTTAGCTAAAATCAATAATTCTCAACAACTTACTTTTGATGTTGATGGCAAGCGAAATTTTATTCAGGTAGCTCCTTTTAAAGACGATCGAGGGTTGGATTGGCTGATTGTAGTAGTTGTGCCAGAATCGGACTTTATGGAACAAATTAACGCCAATACGCGCACGACTTTTTTGCTGTCGGTTGCAGCTTTGATTGGGGCGACAATTCTGGGGATTCTTACTGCTAAATGGGTGGTGCGGCCGATTTTAAGATTGAATGCGGCGGCGAAAGCTTTGGCGCGGAATGAATGGGATACAAAGCTCACTCTGAATCGCGAAGATGAACTCGGAGAACTTGCCACTGCTTTTAACAGCATGGCCGAGCAATTGCAGCATTCATTTACTTCTCTGTCGGAAAGCGAAAACCGAGTAAAACAATTTTTTAATGCAGTACCGCTAGGGATTTTTATTGCAGAGCCAAACGGTCAAGCTCACTACATTAATCCTATAGGAGAGCAGCTTTTAGGTCAAGGAATTGTGGCAACAAATTCCGAAAATTTGCGCCAATCCTACGGAGCTTATTTAGCTGGAACTCAGGAAATTTATCCGGCGGAACGCGACCCAATGTTAAATGCTTTACAGGGCAAAAGTGTCACTGTTGATGACATTGAAATCTCCTCGGCTGACAAAACTGTTCCCATGCAAATTTCGGGAACTCCTATTTATGACGCCCAAGGAAATATTATCTATGGAATGTGTGCTTTTCAAGATATTACAGAACGCAAACTAGCGGAGAAAGTATTAAGGGAATACAACGACAATTTAGCACTGCAAGTTGCAGAACGTACCGCCGATCTTGCCAAGGCAAAAGAAAAGTTTTCTAAAGCTTTTCGTTTAAGCCCTAATGCGATTACCCTGACTAGAATCAGCGATGGTCGCCACATAGAAGCCAATGAGAGCTTTTGTCGGATGATGGGGTACAGTCACGAAGAAATCATTGGCAAAACAGCGGTAGAACTCAATTTTTGGGCGAGTTTAGCAGAGCGCGATCGCATGATTCAAATGTTAAAAAACAAGACGGCTCTTCACAATTATGAGCTGAGGTTTCGCAATAAAAATGGTACAGAAAGAACGGCACTGCTGTCGATAGAAACCATCGATATTGACGGAGAAGCTTGTTTTTTGTCGATTTCTAGCGATATTACCGAGCGCCAAAAAGCAGAAACTGCCCTTCGGGAAGCAGAAGAAAAGTACCGCAACATTTATGAAAATGCTTTGAATGGAATTTTTCAAACTGCTATTGATGGGAAATACATCAGCGCTAACCCCGCTTTAGCTAACATCTACGGTTACGACTCGCCGACAGAATTAATAGCAGCACAGCCGAATTTCCATAACCAGCTTTACGTGAAACCGAACCGCCGCGACGAATTTGCAGCGCTGATGAACGAGTACGGGATATTATCAAATTTTGAATCGGAAATTTACCGCAAAGATGGCAGCATAATCTGGATTTCGGAAAATTGTCGCGCTGCCTGCGATGAAGCAGGCAATCTACTTTACTACGAAGGTTTTATTAAAGACATTACTGATAACAAACAAGCGGAAATCAAACTGCAGCAGGCGAAAGAAGCGGCCGAAGCAGCAAACAAAGCGAAGAGTACGTTTCTCGCCAATATGAGCCACGAATTGCGATCGCCCCTGAACGCGGTCATCGGCTTTGCTCAAGTCATGCTTCGCAGTAAAACGTTGTCTCAAGAAAATCAAGAAGATGTTGGAATTATCCTGCGGAGTGGTGAACATTTACTGGCTTTAATTAACCAAGTTTTAGACTTGTCAAAAATTGAAGCCGGACGCACGACTATTAATGAAAAAAACTTCGATTTCTACCAAATAATCGACGATTTAGAAGATATGTTTGCTCTCAAAGCTGAGCAAAAAGGTTTGCAGTTAATCTTCGACAGAGACGCCGAAGTTCCCCATTACATTTGTACTGATGAAGTTAAATTGCGACAAGTCTTAATTAATTTGCTCAATAATGCAATTAAATTTACTTCAGAAGGGGGAGTGTCGATGCAAGTCAAAGGAGGAAGACGGAATATACATAAAAAGAGCACTGACCAATTACCCGGCCGCTACTGGCTGCATTTTGAAGTTCAAGATACTGGTGCAGGCATTGCTGCTGAGGAAATCCATCAGTTGTTTGAAGCATTCGTGCAGACGAAAACAGGTAAAGATTCTCAGGAAGGAACGGGTTTAGGTTTAGCTATTAGCCGCCAATTCGTGCAATTAATGGGAGGTGAAATTACTGTTAGCAGCGAGATCGGAAAGGGTGCAGTATTTCAGTTTGATATCCAAGTTCATCTGGTTGAAGCTGCTGATATTGAAAGCAAAAAAACTCAACGTCGAGTTGTTGCCCTCGAACCGAATCAGCCGAGTTATCGCTTGCTAATTGTGGACGATAAACCTTTGAACCGCCAACTGTTAGTAAAACTTCTGAGTCCACTCGGATTTGAGTTGAGAGAAGCGAATAACGGTAAAGAAGCGGTTGATATTTTTATGGAGTGGGAACCGCATCTGATTTGGATGGACATGAGAATGCCTGTCATGGACGGCTACGAGGCTACCAAACAGATTAAAACTACAACTGGCGGGCAAGCAACGGCGATTGTAGCCCTAACTGCTAGCGTTTTGGAGGAAGAACGGGCGGTGATTCTTTCGGCGGGTTGCGATGATTTTATGCGGAAACCATTCCGAGAGGAGGACATTTTTGTGGCAATGGGAAAACATTTAGGAGTACGCTATATTTATGAAGATCCAACCGCAGTAAGTGCCACAGGTGTAGAGGAGTCAAGTCAAGAGGTGCTGACACCGGAGGCTTTCGCCTCTCTTTCTCCAGACTGGATGGCCCAATTCAAGCAAAATATTTTGAGTGTGGACATGGAGGCGATCGCGACTTCGATCGCACAAATCGGCACTGTCAATCCCTCTCTTGCGGGCAAGCTTCAAGATTGCATTAATAATTTTGAATATGACAGAATTTTGAACATAATCGAACTCAGCGAGAAACAGTAAATACCCGATGAATTCAACTTCACCTAAAACCAATCGAGCTAATATTTTAGTAGTGGACGATACGCCAGAAAACCTGCGGTTGCTGGCAGGAATTTTGAGCGAAAAAGGCTATCAAGTTCGCCCCGTACCCAATGGCAAGCTAGCATTGTCTGCATCTCAAAAAATACCCCCGGATCTAGTGCTGCTGGATATTATGATGCCGGAAATGGACGGCTATCAAGTTTGTCAGCAACTCAAAGATTCTGAAATTACCAAAAACATTCCTGTTATTTTTATTAGTGCGATCAATGACGTGCTGGATAAAGTTAAAGCTTTTGCAGTGGGCGGAGTTGACTTTATTACTAAACCGTTTCAGGTTGAAGAAGTTTTAGCCCGGATAGAAACTCATTTAAAAATTTGTTCACTGCAACAAACTTTGCAAGAAAAAAATCAAGATTTAGCAGCGGCGCTGCAGGAACTGCAAGCCACCCAAGAGCATTTGATTCAATCGGAAAAAATGGCAGCCCTGGGACAACTGATTGCCGGCATTGCTCACGAAATCAATACCCCCCTGGGAATTATAGGTTCATCTATTAATAATATAGCTAATTTTTCGGACGAGTTTTTAGAAAAATTTCCTGAAATTTATCAACAACTTTCTGAGGAAAGCAAAGCTTATTTTTTAGCTTTACTGTACAGAACAACCCATCAAGAAGTTTTATTCACAAGCAGAGAAAAACGCAAATTTAAACAGCAGTTGGCGGCGGATTTGATGGCAGAAGCTGTGGAAAACTCCGAGGAAATTGCGGATACTTTAGTTGACATGGAAATCTACGAAAATATAGAAGAGTTCTTGCCACTTTTTAAATCGCCGGATTGGGAAGTAGTTTTAAATAGTGCTTACCAGTTTGCGAGCTTTAAAAAAAGTATTAGTCTGATACAAAGAGCGACAGCGAAGTCGGGAAAAGTAGTATTTGCCTTAAAAACCTACGCTCATTTTGATAGCAAACCAGAAAAAGTCCAGGCGAACTTGCATGATGGCATTGAAACCGTATTAACCCTTTATCAAAATCAGCTAAAACACGGTATAGAAGTAGTTAAAAACTATGGAGATTTACCCCAAATTATGTGCTATCCCGATGACTTAAATCAAGTTTGGACTAATCTCGTTCATAATGCCCTGCAAGCAATGGATTATAAAGGTATTTTGACAATTGAAACTCGGCAGCAAGAGGCAAATATTTTCCTCAAGTTTACTGATAACGGCAAAGGTATTCCCTCAGAAGTTATTACCAAAATTTTTCAGCCGTTTTTTACGACTAAATCTGCGGGCGAAGGTAGCGGTTTGGGATTGGATATTGTGAGAAAAATTGTGGAAAAACACGAAGGCACAATCGCTGTAGATTCTGTACCGGGGCAGACAACTTTTACAGTCTCGCTGCCAATTTATTAAACAAAACTTACCTGTAGGGGGCAGATTCCCTCTGACCGAAAGCATCCAGGATGCCAGCCCCCGGATTCATTCCTTCGCAGACTCAGGACCCAGAAATAAAAAACCTGTATCCGATGAAACTTGCCCCCCGAATTTATCCGTGAGGTCAATGCTTCAATTCTAAAATCTAAAATCTAAAATCTAAAATCTAAAATCTAAAATCTAAAATCTAAAATCTAAAATCGATTGACACTCGTTGCTGTCTCGCTGACAAATACAAGATTTATTACAAGAAACCGGGTTAATCTTCGGAAGTCCTATTAAAATAAGATAGGGGACAGATATCCTGCATACTTCCCCGAAATCAATAATGTAAAAGCAATGTAAAAGCAAGTCATGTCGGTAAACCTACTAAAATTTAAGCAGAGAGGAAAAGATGAATAAGCCTATAATTCTTTGCGTTGATGATGAACCCGATATTTTGAATACTCTCAAGATTCAGCTAAAGAAGGAATTTAAAAATGATTACTTTTATGAATTAGCTGAAAGTGGTGATGAAGCTTTAGATTTACTGGAGGACTTTCAAGAAAAAGCTCAGGTGATTGTGGTTGTTTCTGATTGGCTGATGCCGGGAATTAAAGGTGACGAACTTTTAATTAAAGTTCACCAAAAATATCCTAAAATCATTAAAGTGATGTTGACTGGACAAGCGGATGCAGCGGCTGTTCAGCGGGCAGTAGAAGAAGCAGATTTATACTGTTGTTTGTACAAACCCTGGCAAAGCAAAGACTTAATAGAGACGATAAAATCTGGGCTGGCTAAATTATGAAAAAACCTGTGATTGTTTGTATTGATGATGAACCTGATGTTTTGAACAGTTTAAAGATTGAACTGAAAAAGGCGATCGGCGATCGGTGTATAATTGAAACCGCTGAAGGCGGGGCTGATGCTTTAGAGTTGCTGGCTGATTTGCAGGCAGATGAATACGAGATTGCTTTGGTGCTTTCCGATTATATCATGCCGGATATTAAAGGGGATGAACTGCTCAGAAGAATTCACGAAAGCTCGCCGGACACGCTGACTATTATGCTAACTGGGCAAGCAGATTTGGAAGCCCTGAGTAATGCTATCAAGTATGCTAAATTGTACCGTTATCTTCCTAAACCTTGGCAAAACGAAGACTTAAAATTAACGGTAGTAGAAGCAGTTCACAGTTACTTGCAAGACCAAAAATTAACAGATGAAATTCATAAGCGGCAAGAAGTAAACGAGGAGTTAAAGCTAGCAAATGAGGCGCTGTCTGCGAGTGAAAGCCGCCTGAGTCAATTTTTAGAAGCTTTACCAGTGGGGGTATCTGTTTATCATCCCGATGGCTCGATCGCCTATTTCAACCAGACAGCGCGGGATTTGCTGGGTGCAGACACTATCCCGGAAAGCACTGCGGAACAATTAGCTGCCACTTATCAACTTTATGTTGCCAATAGTGATGAGCTTTATCCGCCGAATAATCTGCCAATTTTGCGCGCACTGAAAGGAGAATCTGTCAAGGTTGACGATGTAGAAATTCGTCAAGGTGGCAAAAGAATTGCGATCGAGATCAATACCACGCCGATTTTTGACGCTAGCGGAAATATTGTTTATGCGATCGCAGCTTTTCAAGATATTAGCGATCGCAAACAAGCCGAAAAAATACTAGCAGATTACCACCACACCTTAGAAGCCCAAATTGACGAACGCACAGAACAACTGCAACAAGCCGTCTTAGCTGCTGAAGCGGCAAACAAAGCTAAAAGCACGTTTCTGGCCAATATGAGCCACGAGTTACGCACCCCTCTCAATTCTATACTCGGCTTTGCACAAATCATGGAACCCAGCCCGGATCTGACTGTCGAAAACCGAGAAAATATGAGAATTATTCGCCGTAGTGGCGAACATTTGCTGACCTTGATCAATGAAGTCTTAGACTTGTCAAAAATCGAAGCGGGGCGGATGACGCTAAACCCGAAAAACTTCGATCTCTACCGCTTGCTTGACGATTTGCAAGATATGTTTCAACTGCGGGCACAAACTCAAGAATTGCAGTTGCGTTTCGATCGCGATTCTGACGTTCCTCAGTACGTGCGAACCGATGATATTAAACTGCGGCAAGTGCTGATTAATCTTCTGAGTAATGCGATTAAGTTTACCCAAACAGGCGAAATCATCTTAAGAGTTATAAAGTTAGAGAAATCGGGATTTATGGATTTATTGGATAGTCCTACAGCTTGCTTTGATACCACAAGAAGCATTCGGGAATTTGCGATTAATAGCACTAACTTAGCCAGAGTAGAATTGAGGGATGAGGCTGAGGATTCAACTGTGCCTATTTTTTTCCTTCTCTTTGAAATTGAAGATACAGGAGTTGGCATTGCTACTGAAGAATTGGGAAATATTTTTAAGGCTTTTGTGCAAACAGTTTCCGGTAAAAAAATTCAGAAAGGCACGGGTTTAGGATTGAAAATCAGCCGTCAATTTGTCCGCCTGATGGGAGGAGAAATTGTCGTAGAAAGTCAACTGGAAGTAGGCACTACTTTTAAATTTGAAATTCCAGTCAGTGCAGTTAATGTTGGTGAGATTCCCGATCCGGAACTTAACCGCGAAGTTAGTGGGTTGGAACCCAATCAACCGTGCTACCGGATTTTAATTGTGGACGATCGCGAAGACAACCGCCAACTTTTAGTCAAAATGCTTTCTCCTTTGGGTTTCGCGGTGGAACAAGCCACCAACGGTCAGGAAGCAATAGAAATGTGGGAAAATTGGCATCCGCATTTAATTTTGATGGATGTGCGAATGCCAGTGATGGACGGCTACGAAGCTACTAAACAAATTAAGGCTAGAATCAAGCAGAGAGAGCAAGAGGGGGAAATGAATATTTCCCATCCCGACTCCCCGATTCCGAAGATTATTGCTTTGACAGCTAGTACAATTGAAGGAAGGCAAGCGTTTGCTTTACTGGTCGGCTGCGACGATTTTATTAGCAAACCTTTCCGCAAAACAGATATATTTGATACCCTGACCAAACATTTGGGGGTTAAGTATCTCTACTCTAACTCAAGGGATTTTATCTCAATAGGCGATCGCAATAATTTATCTGGCTCCCTCCCTAATGCTGCGCTTGCTTATTTACCTACACTTCCCGCAGAATGGATAGACAACATAAAGCAGGTAATCCGCAGTGCTGATTTTGACTTAATTGTCAGGACAATCGACGAAATAAGGGAGCCTCATCCTGAATTGGCGGAAATCCTCCAGGGTCATCTCGATAATTTTGATTACCAGAAAATTCTCAATTTAATTGCCGAGGCGGAGGAATCAGATAATGCAGATGAAGGCGGAACAAACTGAAAACTATCAAGCAGATATTTTAGTAGTTGACGATACGCCAGATAATCTGCGTTTGTTGATTAGAATTTTGCAAAAAAATGGCTATAAGGTTCGACCTGTTACTAATGGTTTTTCGGCGTTAGATGCAATTCAATCTAGCCCCCCCGATTTGATTTTGCTTGATATTATGATGCCTGATATTGACGGCTACGAACTATGTAAAAAATTAAAAGCACAATCGCAATTTAGGGAAATTCCCATCATTTTTCTCAGCGCGCTAGAAGAAGGAATAAATAAAGCAAAAGCTTTTGAAGTTGGCGGAGCCGATTATATCACCAAACCTTTTCAGGTGAAAGAAGTATTGGCGCGAGTGAGCAATCAACTTACTGTGCGTTCATTGCAAATGCAATTGCAAGAAAAAAATCAAAAATTGACCGCTCAAAATATCCAGTTGCACCAGGAAATCGCTGAACGCCACCAGGTGGAAATGGAAACAAGGTTGCTGCTGCAGGCCACTCAAGCTATTAGCAAATCTGAGGATTTTGAGTCGGCTATAGATGTGATTTTAGGTTTAATTTGCCAAACTATTGAATGGAATCTGGGCGAAGCTTGGATTCCTTGCAGTGAGGGCTTTTTAAAATGCGCTACAGGCAGGTACGTCAGCGACTCCAGTTTTGCCGAATTCCGACAAACAAGTTGGCAGTTGATTTTTGCTCCCGGTGTGGGACTGCCAGGTAGGATTTGGCAGTCGCAGCAGTCTGAATGGATCGATGATGTTTCTACCGCACCGGAACAAGTTTTTTTACGCGGGGAAATTGCGGTTAGTGTGGGATTGAAAGCGGCTTTTGGGGTGCCCATTTTGGCGGACAACCAAGTGTTAGCTATTTTGATTTTCTATCGGGAAAAAGTTCTGAAATGTCAGCCGCGCTTGTTGGAATTAGTGAGCGCGGTTGCTACGCAGCTAGGCTCGCTGATTCAGCGGAAACAAGCTGAAGCAGCGCTGAAAGTGCAGCAAGAACAAACCGAGAAATTGCTTCTCAATATTTTACCGAAACCTATTGCAGATCGCTTACAAAAAGAGCAAAAGTTGATAGCGGATCATTTTGATGATGTGAGCGTCTTGTTTGCTGATTTGGTGGGTTTTACAGAGTTTTCGGCTCACAAAAGTCCGACGCAGTTGGTAGAAATTTTGAACGGGATTTTCTCGGAGTTCGATAGGTTGTCTGAATTGCACGGGTTGGAAAAGATTAAGACGATTGGGGATGCTTACATGGTGGTTGGGGGTTTGCCGACGCCACGGGAGGATCACTCTGAGGCGATCGCACTTTTAGCTTTGGAGATGCAGGCAGCTTTGAGGAGGTTTAATGCCAAAATGGGAGAAAATTTTCAATTGCGACTCGGAATTCACAGCGGTTCGGTGGTGGCTGGAATTATTGGGATTAGTAAATTTAGCTATGATTTGTGGGGAGATACTGTTAATGTAGCTTCGCGGATGGAGTCGAACGGATTGCCGGGTAAAATTCAAGTGACGGCTGCGACTTACGAGCGTTTGAAAGAGCAGTTTGTTTTGGAAGAACGGGGTCATATCCCGGTTAAAGGTAAAGGAAGAATGCTGACTTACTGGTTAATTGAAGAACAAAAAAAATCTTTTTAAATTTTAGAGGTCAATTTCAATTAATATGAAAAGTAGACCAAATCTGGGTTTGCCATACCCTTTATGATTCGGCGGTTGAAACCGCTACTATACAAACGAAGTCTGCCTAAGCGCTGACGCGCAGGCTTCGCCCACGCAGACTAAGAAATAAAGGGGGTATTTAAGCCGGATTTGGTATTATATCCAACTTGCACTTTCTGGAGGGCTAATCCTTTGCAAACAGTTGAAACAAAATCGCCGACAGCGTTGAAAAGAGTCCTAGTTATTTTAATATCACTGCTAGCAGTAGCGGTACTGTCGATCGCTACTTTTATCGCTATACCCGGAGAAAAAACAATGTTTGCTGGAACCAGACCTGCCAATATCGGGATTCAGTCAGGAAAACTCGCAGCGTGCCCGAGTTCCCCCAACTGCGTCAGCAGCTTCAGTCAAGATGCCGAACACAAAATTGAGCCTTTGGCATACACTTCGTCCCAGAGTGAAGCGATGGTAAAGCTAAAAGGGGTAATCGAGTCCTATGGAAAAACTAAAATTATCACGGCAACTGATAATTACCTCTATGCGGAGTTTACCAGTGCTTTGATGGGGTTTGTTGATGACGTGGAATTTTTGGTAGATGATGCAGCAAAAGTCATCCATGTGCGATCGGCTTCCCGTCTGGGACAGTCGGATATGGGAGTTAACCGCAGTCGGATAGAAGCTATCAGAACTCAATTCAATCAACTCTGAACTGAAAATTTCTAACTTTCCCGAAGCCCCTCTCCTGCAAGATGAGGGACTTTAATTTTTGTCTATTACTATACTAGGTAATGTTGATTTGTCACCACATAGTTAACAATTATTAACAGTAGGCACACCACAAAGGAGTCTCCGGCAGGGGGACTAGGACACAGCAATGCCCTGTTCCTACGGATGGCTTTGAGTTTTAATACTTGTTATAAGATTGACGATTGTATAGTTTTACAATCTTTAAAATAGCTGAGCGCGCTAGCACAGAAGCAGAGATGCCGTAGTATTCCTATAGTATTAAACAACCTAAATTATACACTTCTGACTTTAGGGAGAGGGAAGTTAGCGAATTAATTTCTACTATTAATTTAAGTAGAGCAAAGAGGAAAAAACACATGGCACTTCAAAGATTAGCAGAATTTTATCCTAACTATCAGGAAGAGATTTTTGCTGGAGACGACATCAAGGGATTTGATGTTTATGCTGGCGACTCTGATGAAAAAGTAGGCACGGTTTATGACGCTTTGGTTGATGACACTGGTCGTTTCCGCTATCTGGTAATTGATACCGGTATTTGGATTTTTGGCAAAAAAGTATTGTTGCCAATCGGCTCGGCCCGCTTCGACTACGGAGCCCGTCGCGTCCACGCCACAGGCCTTCGCAACAAAGCTCAAGCAGAACAATTGCCGGCTTACAATGAATTAGAAGCAGTAGATTACGATCGCGAAGAACAGGTAAGAGGCGTCTACCGCAATCAAGAAACTGCCGCTGCAAGCACTGCAACTCCTGCTAGCTACGATCGCAGCAGCTACAACTACGATATCGACCGCCCTCTCTACGAAACCAACGAACAGCAGCACCAAAATCTCAAGCTTTATGAAGAACGCTTGATTGCCAACAAACACCGCGCAAAAACAGGCGAAGTAGCAGTTGGCAAGCGCGTGGAAACTGAAACAGCGCGAGCTTCAGTACCCATTGAAAAAGAACGAGTTGTAATCGATCGAGTAACCCCGGTAGAAGCGGGTCGAGTAGTTTCAGTCGGTGAGGCTGACTTCCAATCAGGGGAAGTTGCACGCATGGAAGTCTACGAAGAAACTGCCGACATCCACAAGGAAGCTTTCGTGCGCGAAGAAGTCAACATCAGAAAAGAAGTTGTTCGCAGCACGGTTGAGGGCGAAGAAACCTTGCGTCGTGAAGAATTAGACGTTAAGACTGATGGAACTGCGGTTGTAGATAATACAAATCAAAAGATCTAAACCAACCGCAACAGCTATTGCATAGGAATTGCGCCTTAATGACATAATTCTGTCACCGCGCAGGTTTGATTGGATTGGTAGCGATCGCACAATTCCTATGTGAGCGGCGGGGGGGGTACAAAACTTGTCTAGTTGTGGCAACGTTTATGCACTTTCCCCGCCTTTACCAATTTCCCCTTACCAATTCATAATAAAAATCCCTAAGCAGGAAAGTTTAAAAAATGAACGGTCAAGCATCAGCAGAAAAGATAGCAACTGCTAAATCAATAACCCGTCTCAACCGGGTTCCTGAAAAAGTCAGAACTAAGCTAAAAAGTTTTACCGTCAAAGACAACCAAGGTCACTTGGTCGGCCAAGTTAAAGATGTCTATTTTGATGCTAACGGTCAGTTAAATTTTGTGGTAGCCGCGTTAGGTAGCGAAAATCCCCGCACTTTTTTATTAAGTATTAAGCTGCTCAAAAAAGTCGATTATCACCAAAAGTCGCTGTTTGTAACTATTAATTCGGATCAAGTCGATATACTGCCATTAGTGTCGGCAAACGGCGCGCATCCGTATTTAGAAAATGCCTCTGAAACGCATAGTGAATTTAGCAACAGTGAGTTAACCAATCCCTCAACAGATATGTCAAATCTAACAGATGCCGAGCTCACAGATCCCAATTTGGAGACAGATGAGGATGAGGACAACTTCGATATTGTCGATCAAGAAGTAATTCGCCTGCTAGAAGAACGATTGGTGATCAATCGCAGCAAGCGCAAAGTCGGCGAAGTCATAGTGCGTAAAGAAATTGAAACTCGGATGGTACAAGTACCCATCCAGTGGGAAAAGCTGATTGTCGAACAAGTCGGCGACGATCCGAAGGTGTTGGCCGAAATAGATTTAGGCGAGGGAAACATCACCGGTATAGATTTGACGGAGGTTAAGAGCGATCGCCATGAACCGACAGTTAAGGCGGAATTTACCTCTGTGCAGAAAGCTAGCAGGATCTTAAATTCGATCGCATCTCAACCCCGCCACGGTTGCGTCAAAGTCCGCCTCGAACTCGTTCTCGAAGACAAGCAACTGGAGGATACTTACCAAAAATGGATGACGGAACACCACTCAGAGAGTTAAAATATTCGTGCTTTTCGGTGTAGATTTTAGCTATTAGCAAGAAACTTAAATCTAATAGCTGACTGGGGGGATATAGTAATCCTTGCCGGAGTCGTAAACTTTTTACCCCACCCCAGCCCTCACCTTCTCAAGGGGAGGGAGTAAGAAATTCACAAATGATGCAAGGATTGTTATAGATGCTGTGGTAAAATTTCACAGCCATCTACTAATATCGTCTTGGGTAAATTAACCGTAATTTTGGTAGGGGCGGGTTCACCCATATCTATAATATAAGCGCGATACCCGTCAACCCGCCCCGACCGGGATATTGAAATTTTTAGTGATCGGCATCTAGACAAAATTGTACCGACTTGGGGTAAAATTGTGGTGGTAAAATTTAAAAGTATTTGAAAATGCCAAGCACAATCTCCGACATTAAAGTAAAAACGATCGCAGGCGAAGACAAGCAGCTAGGAGAGTACGCTGGCCAGGTACTCTTGATAGTTAATGTAGCCTCGAAATGTGGCTATACACCTCAATACAAAGGGCTCGAAGAATTGAGCAAGAAGTACAGCGAGGCTGGACTCCGCGTTTTAGGATTTCCCTGCAACGACTTCGGAGGTCAAGAACCCGGAAGTAATCCAGAAATCGTCAATTTCTGTACTACCAAATACGGCGTCACCTTTGAATTATTTGACAAAGTACGCGCTAAAGGTACTCAGCAGCACCCGCTGTACGCTAAGCTTACGAATGCAGTCGATCCCAAGGGTGAGGTTTCCTGGAATTTTGAGAAATTCTTAGTTAGCAAACAGGGTGAAGTGGTGGCCAGATTCCGCAGCAGTGTTGGCCCCGATTCGCCCGAACTAATCGCTGCTATCGATCGAGAATTGGCAAAATAAGAAGTTCGGCAACTAAGCAGTGTACAGGATTTAACTGATTTAACGGATGGATGTTTAGGGAAGACGGAAGAAATTAATAGGCTTTTTTTCCAATAAGTTGAAAGCTATTTTTTTCTTCTGCTCTTCCCCCTTGTGTGCAAGCACTAAACCATAAACAAATACCGATGATTGTATTTAATTGGAGAACGGTTTAATTTAATGGAAAATACATCGGGATTAGATTTAGTTGTAGGTGTACTTGCCTTCGCAATTCTGGCAGGTGGTCTGGCAATGCTATTTGTAGGCATGGCATCGTTTCCTAAAGAAAAATAATACTAATGGATAGTATGTGCGATCGCACGACCCGAATAAAAGTGTTGGTAGTGAGGACTGAAGTCTTCCTAGAAATCGGATGGCAGCAGTCCTCACTACAAACTTAAAATGATTATTTTACAGGGCATCATCTGAATAAATCAAACTGCTTTCAATTTGAACATTCGCAATTGATGACAATCATGCAAACTACCGAAAACAACGTCAAAATTGCCCTCGCGCCGGGGAATTTGCGCCGCGTTCACCATATCGCTTTAAACGTGCGCGACATGAAAGCTTCCCGCCACTTCTACGGTACAATTCTCGGCCTGCACGAACTAACAGGTGCAGAAATTCCCACAACTTTAACAGAAATGGTAGCCGCTGGTAAAGTCGCTAATTTCGTTACCCCAGACGGCACTGTTATTGACTTATTTTGGCAGCCAGACTTGGAACCGCCAAATTCAGACCCGGAGAAAGCTTTTACCCGCGCCAACCACTTAGCCTTCGACATCGATCCGGCTTTGTTCGATCGCGCTCTGGAAGTGCTAAAGTCTAATCAAATTGCGATCGACAGCGGCCCCGTCACTCGCGCTACAGGACGCGGCATTTACTTTTACGATCCTGATGGATTTATCATCGAAATCCGTTGTGATCCAGTTTAAACACTCGCTATCGGGTTCTCTGTAGTCCGGGTGCACCCTACATTTACTCTTTGGATTGCGGTAATCCGTAAACATCCTACCTTTAGAGTTGTTTTATGTTCCGTCTTGGCTAATAGGTTGCTTCGGCCAAGTAAACCGAAAAGTAGCTCCCTCACCTTCGGCAGATTCTATGGAAATACTGCCCCCTTGACCTTCGACAATTTTTTTCACCAGCGACAAACCAATCCCAGTATTTTCTACTTTATCGCGAGCTTCCAAGGTCTGAAAAATCACAAAAACTTTATCGTGATATTGAGGATCAATTCCCGGCCCGTCGTCCTCTACAGAAAATTCGTAAAAATCATCTAACTCTTTAACCGAGATTTTTACGTGACCCGATTCAGCTCGGTTGTGCTTAATTGCGTTGCTAATTAAATTAGAAAAAACCTGTTGCAACAGCAATATTTCTGTCACAAAAGTTGGCATTCCCGGTTCAACTTTCACCTCAAATCCAGAGGGTGGCGCCAACGAATCAATAATTTCGGCTAATAAATTCTCAACTTTTACCATTTCTGAAGGCACTTGAATTCGTCCGACGCGGGAATATTGCAGCAGTCCCTCAATCAAACCTTCCATCCTGTGAACTCTGCCACGCAGCAGGTTCATTTGGTGCAGAGTATCCTCTGTCATCGACTCGCTGAGGTCTTCTTCTATCCAACTGCTGAGATTTGCGATCGCCCTGAGTGGCGCTTTCAAATCGTGAGAAACTACATAAGCAAACTGGTCTAATTCTTGATTCCGCTTTCTTAAAACATTCGTCGTTTGAGCCAGATTTTGGGCTGTTAACCTCAATTCTTGAGCGCGCAACCGCAGCGATTCCTGCGCTTGTTTGCGATCCCTAATATCTTCAACCACACTCATCAGAAATTGAGTGCCATTTTGTTCTCGCAGCAGCGAAACCGTCAAGTTTGCCCACACCAACTCTCCGTCTTTGCGGATGTAGCGCTTTTCCAGAGAGAAATTTTCAATTTCTCCTGCTAACAATTGGCGCACAAGTTCCAGTTCACTTGCCAAATCTCCAGGCCAAGTAATATCCTGAAATTTTTTCTCCACCAATTCTTGGCGGCTGTAGCCTAAAATTTCGCAAAGTTTTTGATTGACTAACAGAAATTTACCTTCTACACTCGCTTGAACCATGCCGACTGCCGCCTGCTCAAAAGTAGCGCGAAACCGCTGGGCGCTTTGGGCTAAAGCAATCTCTGAGCGTTTGCGATCGCTAATATCGTTGCTGATTTCCAAAATAGCAACCGGTTGATCTTGATCGTCGTACTGCAAAGTCCATCGGCTTGCCACCGTTATTTTTGTCCCGTCTTTCTTAGTTCGCACCAGTTCTCCTTGCCAAGAACCCTTCTCGAAAAATACTTTTTGAATTACCTCAAAAGGTTGGGTCCATTCTGTTTGTAAAAGCTTGTGAATATTTTTTCCTATTGCTTGCGACTTCCGCCACCCGTAAAGCCACTTCGCCCCCAAATTCCAATAAGAAATTGCCCCATTCAAGTCTAGTACCGCGATCGTATCATTTGCCAAATTCAGCATTTGCGCTTGCTTTCGCAGAGTTTCCTCGGCTTGTTTTCGTCCTCTGGCATCGCGGCAAATCGCAATAAACAAGTGTTGATTTGCCAGACGCATTTCGCTGATAGCTAATTCCATCGGAAACTTAGTTCCGTCGTGGCGAATTCCAACTGTTTCTTGCTGGTAAGTCTTCAGCGTAGTATCTGGATGTAACACAAAATATTCGACCGAATAATCCCCCACGCTGCTGTACGGCTGCGGTTGAGCTATCAGTCGCCGCAGGTTAGAGCCAATTATTCGATCGGCTTTCTCGCCAAAAATCTTTTCTGCTGCCCTATTAAAAGACTCAATATTTCCCTGTGCGTCCAAAGTAATAATACCGTCAGCCGCATTGTCTACCACAGCTTGAATGCGACTTTTACTTTCTTCCAAGCCAGCTTCCCGCTTGCTCAATTCCTTCTCTAAACTATCAAATAAATACCAGGAAGCCCCTGCACCCAAACAGCCGGAAAGTAAACCCGCAACTTGCACAAAATTAATGAAATCTACCAACTCCCCTAATTGCCGATCTAGACTTTTCTGGTAGGCTTCGCCGGCATTAGCAAACACATTAATTTTTGCGCGCAGGTTCTCCCTCCTCAATTTGCCTTGAGTGAACACCTCAATTATTTCCGGCGACTGCATCCTTATTGCCGAACTGTCCAGCTTATTCAAAGTGCTTTGCAAGAAATTTATATGCTGTTCGGTACTTTTTTTAATTTCTTCAAATCGCTGAGCTTGCAGTTTGTTTTCTTGAACCAAAACGTTGAGTTTAGCCAGCAGCGGAGGCAAACTCTTCTTTGCTTCTAAGTAGGGTGATAGAAATTCGCGGCGCTTTGTCAACCCATAACCCCTAACGCTCGTTTCCGCATCCACCACCAGGGTTATCATGCGGTTAGTTTCCTGAAGTAATGCCCTATTAGTATCTGCCCGCTTTCTTATCTGTATGGCACTATCCCGGAGGGCTGCAATTGCTAGCAGCGAAGCAAACAGAAAAATCATGGGAATAGCAATGATGACTGTTCCCCGCTGACGAATTGGTCGGTCTGTCCATACAAAGTGGAGGCAGCGATCGAGCAAATACTTCACGGATATTGAAGGAGAAAGTTTGCTGCCAGTATATCGCTTTTTGGCAGTTTCGGCTATGGATAAGTTCGTTTTCTTATGGCGCCCTCGTGGGGGACTAACCGTGGAAACTAGATTAGACCCCTGCGATAGCTACCTGCTGACACTAACAGCAGATTTTTTGGCACGGTGTTTAAACTGAGGCAGGGAGAAAGAAAGGACTTTTTTCGACACCGAGACAGCAGGTGAAGCAGAAAGGATCGTTTCTGCTTTACCTTCGTTTTCGCCTTCGGCTTCTGCTTTTAAACTAGAGTCTGTTTCGCAAGTGTTTGGAACACTTGTAACTACAGTAGTCCACCTGCCTGTAGCCGGATCGCGATAACAAGTAAAAGGGTTTATTTTTAGCGGTTGACTGCAAGGTTTAATCATGTAGATGCACTCCTTTGATTCTGAGAAATTGTGCATTGCTTTCAGCAGCATTGCTATCTCGCCCGTAGAAGCAGTATGAAGGCAAAAAGCAGAATTGTGTTTCTGCGTCCAGAGACTTTTGAAACTTCCTGATTTCCTGTTAAATTTTGCCTTCTACTGCTTCGCGACCATAGCATTACTTTTACCAAATTGCCTTTCTGGAAGCAACCCCCCACCGCCTTAATTAGGTTGAAGTGGGAATTGTGAATGCAGCGAGGCCCCCGATCGTGCCTGCAGGACAATCTTGGAATAATATAGGTATTCTAGGCTGAAAAAAAATGCTACTGTGTGATCGACAACAGAGGTCGATCGCGATCGGTGTCACAATTAAAAAGGGAATTGGTAATTGGTAATGGGTAATTGGTAATGGGAAAATTAGTAAGGGGGAAATTCTTCCATCTTTTGCTATCCGTTAAATCCGTTAAATCCGGTCCACAATTTCTGGAAAAATACCCACCCGTTAAATCCCTTAAATCCGCTACATTGCTAGTTACCCAACTTGCTTCTAACTAATATCAACTTTTGTCTTTAAATGAACAGTAAAAGTAGAGCCCACCTCCAACTCACTCTCCACAGTGATATCGCCGCCCATCATCTGGCAAAACAAGCGGCTAATGGCCAATCCTAAACCGGTGCCGCCGTACTTGCGAGTAGTCGAAGCGTCCCCTTGAATAAAAGGTTGAAACAAATTCTGTTGCTGTTCAGCCGACATTCCAATCCCCGTATCAGATACCTGCAAATACACCCAATCGCTATCGCCTGCTGGTTCGCGAGTCGCACTCAACAGCACCGTTCCACCTTCGGTAAACTTCAGGGCATTCGAGAGCAAATTGAACAGAATTTGCCGGACTTTAGTCAAATCTGCATACATCACTCCCAAATTTTCAGAGCAAGAAACTTGCAATTGATTGTGATTTTTTTCGACCAAAGGGTGCAAAGTTGCAACAACTTCTTCTATTAAATTACTGAGGTCAAATTTTTCTAAATAAAGCTCCATCCGACCTGCTTCTATCTTAGAAAGGTCTAAAATATCGTTAATTAAAGTCAGCAAGTGTTTGCCGGCGTTATAAATTTTTTGGGTATCGGGAATGATCTCTTCGAGTCCCGATTCCCGTGCTTCTTCTTGTAGCATTTCGCTGTAACCGATAATCGCGTTGAGCGGCGTCCGCAGCTCGTGGCTCATATTGGCTAAAAAAGTGCTTTTAGCTCTCGAAGCTGCTTCAGCTTTGTGTAAGGCTTCTTGCAAGGCTATTTCGGCTCTTTTGCGCTCGGCAATTTCGATGCGGAGCAGTTTATTGGCGGTGGTGAGTTGAGTGGTGCGCTGATCGACGGTCATTTCTAGCTGCGCTTTGGCTTTGGAGAGTGCTTCCTGAGCCCGCTGGCGCTCAAATCCTTCGATCGCCAGTGCTACCAAATTTGCCAAAGAATCAGCGAAGGTGCGCTCCTCCAGAGCCCACTGGCGGGGCGCGCCGATATGTTCGAGAGAGAGGATGCCCACGATCTGGCCACCGAGCCTAATTGCTACATTTAATATGGATGAATTCGGCTTGCTGGCATTTGGCAGCACACCGGAATGTTCGGCTAGGGAAGATGAGTGGGACAAATTTGTTTGTAGAGAGTTTTGAGTCTTTGTCGTAGGTTCTAAAGCATTGTCCGATCGCAAATTTTCGCCCGGTGCGTCGCCTTCAACATCTAAAATTGATAAATTTAAATCGCTTGCCGATATGGACTCCCGGTTCAAATGATTCTCTTGGGTGCGATCGTACACGTCGAGACAAACTAATTTGAGGTTGGGGATTTTAAACTTAGAATGATTAACCCCCTCGTTTTGATCAGGGGTAGTGGCCTCTGTATCGAGTGGCTCTGTTTGGTTGTGGGCGAGCACTCTCTCCGTAAAATTTAGCTGCTGATCGCTGGGGTAGCGATTTCCAAATCTTCCATGGTTGTAAAGCCAGACGCTGACTTTTTCCACATCCAAAGTCCGGGCAGCAGCCTCGGTAATTTCGCGAATTCCCACATTCAGCGCACCGCTGTTGAGAGTCCTCTGCCTACCTAGCTGCAACAAAGCCAAACTCTGGCGGCGGAGACGCTTTTCGCTCTCTTGGAGGGTTTGTTCTGCTTCCTTGCGCTGGGTGAGGTCGTACAAGGCGCACAATGCTGTCGGCTGCCCGTTAAACACCAGCGACTGAACCGAGATCATCGCCCAGAAAGCGGTGCCGTCTGATTTTTTACAGTGGATTTCGTAGTTTTGCAGGTATCCCTCTTTAGCAAGTGCCTCAAGTACCTTTGGGCGATCTGCGGGGTTGAAGTAAAAGTCTGGAGTGCAGCAGCCGATCAATTTTTCTAGGGGTATGTTCAGGAGAGAAGCCAATTGAGCGTTCGCATACATAATTAAGCCGTCACAGAGGCGAGAAACTAATATCGGCACGGGAGTTGCCGAGGCGATCGCCCGAAACTGCTCTTCGCTTGAACGCAGCGCCAACTGAGCTTTGCTCAGCAAGTGAGCTTCCATCGTATCTGAATGTTCGGTGGTAGTCTCCAGCAAAATTTCTAGGTCAACCTTTTCGCGCTTCAAGTTTTCAAGTTCCGCACTCAGCCGCTGAACGTCGAAAAGTAGCTGTTCTGTGGATGGTTCTTCCTGCATAGCAATTGAAAATTGGTAATTTTTAGTCG
Organism: Microcoleus sp. D3_18_C4; assembly: GCF_036702355.1. Lineage (NCBI taxonomy): Bacteria > Bacillati > Cyanobacteriota > Cyanophyceae > Oscillatoriales > Microcoleaceae > Microcoleus > Microcoleus sp. D3_18_C4. Next base: position 44,385 of record NZ_JAUBTF010000024.1, on the reverse strand, counting down.
GTTCTGAAGTTTTTTAGGGTTTTGTGCTAGTTTAACTATGACTTATTGCGATTAACTTCAGCCACCCTCATCCTGGTTCTCGGACTTAGCCGGGGATTCCTGTTTACCTTTTTCGTTATTATTCCAATTCTAAGTGCAAGGAAGGCATCAGCCGCTGCAAGTTCTTCAGGGATTTTATCTGCCAGGGGATCTGTTTAGAGCCTTTGATGGCGATTTGAATATTTTTTTGCTGGCGGACTTTGATCACAAATTTTGAGACAATATTAATTCCAGAACTATTTAAAAATTCTAGCTTTCGCAAGTCTAGAGTAACGGTGTTTGGGCAGGAGTCAGCCACTTCGTTGAGCAGATCGACGATCGGTTCGTATTCTTCCGCCTGGCTGAGTCGGAACGAGCCGCTACAGGTGACTGTTTGCGTAGCGCGATCGTACTGGATCGTGTAATCTTTGGTCTGAATCTCCATACTTTTGTCAGTTGCCGGTTTTGAGTGGTAAAGGGGCTTGCCTGCGTGAGCGAGGATTGAGCTTCAGGCTAGCACGATCAAAATTCAGCCGTTTGCCCAATGCCGAATGCCTTGGCTTGTGTAACTTTTATTACATATAGTGCCAACTGTACCATTGCCACAGGGCAGTTATGAGTTATTTTAGGATTTATCAGTTGTGTGAGTTGTGATACCAGTTGGCAAAAAGAATGCAACTGTTGACTAGCTCCAAACCCTGATAGTCATCAGTCATTGCCAACCTAACATCTCAAATCTCAAATCTCAAATTGTATGAGTTGTGGGTTGACGAGAGCGGCTTTTGCTGATGATCCGAGCTATCAATTGGATTTTATTCTCAACTTGGTATTGACAAAATCCCCAAAACATGAGAGATATTTCACATCTGACACTGGAGTGAAGGGGAGAATATTTAATGGCAATTTCAGGAATTACAGAAAAGCTTTTGGCTGCTAAAAAAGCTCAAGGAATTAGTTTTGCAGATTTGGAAAAAGTTTTGGGGCGCGACGAAGTTTGGATTGCGGCGGTTCTTTATCGTCAAGCTACCGCATCAGCAGATGAAGCCGAAAAAATTATCTCGGCTTTGGGGCTAGATAGCGAGACGGCTGCGGTTCTCTGTGAACCTTCCTTAAAAGGTTCTTTGGAATCCCCGGTTCCAGTTGACCCTCTGATTTATCGTTTCTATGAAATTATGCAGGTTTACGGGATGCCACTCAAAGCAGTGATTCACGAAAAATTTGGTGACGGGATTATGAGCGCCATCGACTTTACTATGGATGTCGAGAAAGAAGCAGACCCAAAAGGCGATCGAGTGAAAATAATTATGTCGGGAAAATTTTTGGAATACAAAAAATGGTAAGCCCGTGCGGCTTTATTTTCAAGTGAAAATGAAAAATTCAAATTTTATCGAATGACTCGTGACTAATGACTAAAGCCTCAAAAGTGTTAACTTAGAAATAGAGATCGCGAAGCTTGACTGGCTTGGGTGTCCGATCGGGAAACCCTTCTAGGGCAAAGCTAAGGTCGCTCCCGCGGCAACTTCCCCAGTCGAAACAAGCAACCGCAACCGTAAATTAAGAGGCAAATATGTCAAAATATGACTCCCATCTCAGATGCTCCTTTTGCGGCAAGTCGCAAGAGTACGTCCGCAAGTTAATAGCTGGGCCCGGCGTCTACATTTGCGATGAATGCGTGGAACTGTGCAATGAAATTTTAGAGGAGGAGTTCTTTGACTCCAGTAAAACAATTGGTCAACAGATTCCCCAATCAGAGGTGCGAGAGTCTCAGGGACAAGGAACCCGGCGCCCGGGTCGATCGAACAAATCGAAAATCGTTCTCGCTCAAATTCCGAAACCAACAGAGATTAAGCAGCATTTAGACAACCACGTCATCGGCCAGCATTCAGCAAAAAAAGTTCTTTCTGTAGCAGTTTACAACCACTACAAGCGCTTGAGCGTTGACCAAGCTAAAGATAGCGAGAAGTCTTCCCCTGACAGCGATGTAGAACTGCAAAAATCCAACATCCTGCTAGTCGGGCCCACAGGTTGTGGCAAAACTTTGTTAGCGCAAAGTTTGGCGCAAATGCTCGAAGTTCCGTTTGCAGTAGCGGATGCGACGACACTGACAGAAGCTGGATATGTCGGCGACGATGTAGAAAATATCTTGCTGCGGCTGTTGCAAATGTCAGATTTTGATGTTGAAGCGGCGCAACGTGGCATTATTTATATTGATGAAATTGACAAGATTGCTCGCAAAAGCGAAAACACTTCGATCACTAGGGATGTATCGGGAGAAGGAGTTCAGCAAGCGCTGCTAAAAATGTTGGAAGGAACAGTGGTTAACGTTCCCCCGCAAGGCGGCCGCAAACATCCTTACCAAGATTTTATTCAAGTTGACACTAGCAAAATTCTATTTATTTGTGGCGGTGCTTTTGTCGGTTTGGAAAAAATAGTTGAACAGCGTTTGGGTAAAAAATCTTTAGGCTTTATTCAGCCAACGGAAAGCGAAAGCAACTCGACTTTGCCGGCGAAAGACAAGCGGGCTGCTGATATTTTGCAGCAGGTACAGCCGGACGATTTAGTCAAGTTTGGTTTAATTCCTGAGTTTGTGGGGCGGATTCCGGTGGTAACGGTGATTTCGCCGCTGGATGAAGCAGCTTTGATGCAGATATTGACCGAGCCCCGGAATGCGCTGGTGAAGCAGTATCAAAAGCTATTGAAGATGGACAGCGTGGAGTTGGAATTCCAGCCGGAAGCGCTACGGGCGATCGCCCAGGAGGCCTATCGACGCAAAACTGGCGCGAGAGCTCTTCGCAGCATTTTAGAGGAGTTAATGCTGGATGTGATGTACGAGTTGCCTTCTCGCAAGGATGTGGCTAACTGTATGATTACTCCTGAAATGGTCGAGAAGCGATCGACTGCTGAATTGCTGTGGCATCCCGCATGGCGGCAGCACGAAACTGCATAATTTGTAATCTGTAGGGTGCTTGTGGCGCACCCTACAAGCTTGGCAAATTTACTTTATGACAGTTAAAAAAATGTCAGTCAATGTAGCTAAAGCCAGTAAAAAATCGAGATTGTTAGTATCCAGTTTGCTGCCGAGGATTGCAATTTACAGCGCGGTTGTGGCTGGCATCATGGCGTCAGTTTACGATTTCCCACTCAATACGATCGTCCCGCCCCCGTCCCCGTCAAGGGGTAAGAATTTTTTTGAAGCCATACAATATATTTCAAGCATCAATAGAGCGCAGCAAGCTTACTATGCAGAATACGGTCAATTTAGCGATTCCATTGGAAAATTGGGTATTGGAATTAAAGAACAGACCAATAACTATAATTACACGATCGTTTCATCAATGGGCCCGGTTCAAACTTTGCACAATCACCGCAAACCAGCACAATTTGAAAGCGCGATCGCGATTGCGAAACCTAATGATATGAACACCGGGAAATCCTACACTGGCGCAGTGTTTGCTTTTAAAGAAAAGGGTGGCATAACAACTATTGCTGCCATTTGCGAGAGCGATCGAATTAATGCAAGTTATGCAGAAACTTGGAATCCGCCAACTTTTGACGGCAAAGAAATTCACTGCCAGCCCGGAACAACTATCTTAAGGTAAGACCTTGAAACTATTTTGCGCCACTCTTTCACCGTCTAAGTAAAATTCAAACTTCCACTTTCCCGGCTTGTCATCCTTTTGAAAATTGTACCAACACCAAGTATTTAATCGATCGCCCGTCGTTTTTAAATAAGATTGACTTTGGGCTGCCAATAGTCCTTGAGGGTTGACAACCTTACAATAACTTCTATATTCTCCTTCTGGCAAGTTAGCAGCACTTACAGCAAAATAGACTTTTTTGTTTTTCTTCAAAGACCAAACATTCCTAAGTTTCGTTGATTCTAATTCGTCAGTTAACATTACTTGAGTCTTAGGGTTTAATTTTTCTGAGTTGATTACTCGTTTGATATCTACTGCTGTTTGAGGTTCGGGAGATTTCCAAAAAAGCGGAATAAAAATAGCAGAAATTGCTGTTAATATTCCGACTGATATCAATACCGGTTTTAAGTTATTAGGCTGCTGAACTACTTCGAGGGGAATCAAAGCATTTAAGGCCACATCTGCGGAAGGATAACGGTGTTTGAAATTAGGTTCCACCATTTTTTGCAACCAGTCAAGAAATTCTGGAGTTAGCTGCGGCAAGCGAGGTTTAAAATTAATCCCCCCCGTATCGTCCATCAAGCTGCCAATTTCAGTAGAATGGATGCCGATTAGCAAGCAAATTAGCGTTGCGCCGAGACTATATAAATCCGATCCAACTGTTAGCTGCCGATTGAACATTTGTTCTGGCGGCATAAAGCCCAAAGTGCCTTTAACAACGCTGCTGGCGGCCACTTCTCCCCCGCCGATTCTAGCAAATCCAAAATCGACAAGGCTGACATTCAGACGATCATCCACCAAGATATTTTCCGGTTTTAAATCTCTGTGAATCACTGGCGGAACGCGGTTTTGCAAGTATTTGAGTATTTCTAAAACAGAGATAGCAATTTGTTTGGTTCGCTGCGGTGTTAGCTGGCGCAAAATAGCGAGAGAATCGGCATTTTTGTATTCCTGAATCATGCAGAAACCCGATGCAGTTTGGAAGGAATCTAAATAGCGGGGAATGTTGGGATGATCGAGTTCTCGCAAAATCTTAATTTCTTGTTCGCACGCTTGATATTGAGCCCAATTAGCGCCTGTTTGGGCAAATTGAAATTGTTTGACAGCGACGGAACGTTGGGTATTAATTTCGGTAGCGAGATAGGTAACTCTCCCGCCGGCGCGATTGTACCCGAGCTCGCAAGTTACTTGATAGCCGTAGTTAGAAAAGTCAGGAAAAGCGTTCATAAATTTGTAAAGTTTGTAGTAAGGACTTCAGTATTTAAAATTATTGAAGAATCCCAACAAAAGTTATTAGTAGGAACTGTTGATTATGGTTTAATCAAATATGGCTTGGATTTGCGGTAGCCAGCCATCATTCTGTTTCTTTTAAGAACAATCAAGTAAAGTAAGGGAATAGCGGTGACGAGGAGAGGGGCAGTCGCACTTGCTGCTAAAACTAAAACTTTTAATGGTTCGATCGAACCCATCTCATTTGCCAACCTTAAGTACCGTTGAAATACAGCTCCTAAACTGATGTAAAATCCAGCGGTTAGAAATGCGATTGCTACAGCATCTTTCTTAAAAAAACCTCTTTTAATCTGTTCGTAACTCCTGGCTTTAGCTAAGGTATAAACTACCTTAAAACAACCCAAATTAGTAACAAAAAGCACAAATATCACTGCTATACTTGTCGGTAAAGAAAAGACAATCAAAAGTCCACAAGCTACAAATGCCAGCATTGTCCAACTCCTACTATTCTCAAAACCACCTGAAGCACCAACTATAGCTGAGATCACAAAACCAACAAGTAAAGCGATTTCTTTACCCGTACTATTACCAAAACCACTACCAACAAGTGATAAAACAGTAGTCGCTGCCAGCAATATTGCTGTAATCCCTAAAGTGCCTCCTAAGATAGATTGAAACCAATTTACAGTTTTATTTCCTGTTGTATATATAGTCTTTTCTTTTTCTGTATAGAGCGTCTTTTCTGCTGCTGCAAAACCCGGAAGTAGGACAGCTATTAACGTGAAAAACATCGGTGGGTCCATCGGGTTGCTTAGCAGCCAACCGACGCAGATAAACACCAACATAAAACTCCCTCTATCTTTAAACAAATATGGCATTTTCTTGGGTTCTATAAGAGGAGCACTTTTAACTTGAATCTCAATTTTTTGGGTATCTGGATCGGAATTAACATGGAGTATCATCTGGCGATGATAAATTTTACTTGCTAGCAATTTGCTCGTATCTACCGTTATTTTGCACCTAACCTCATTGCCCTCAAATTTCTGCGGTTCAAAGGAGATGTAAGGGTGGTCGTAAGGAGTATGTGGCGGATCGTTCGGGTGCGGTGCTACTTCCCATCGACCTGCTAAAATTGTATCCGGAATAGGGTTGCTAACGGTAACGATTTGTGTTACTTTTTCTCCATATTCTGCGGCGATGAATTGAATGCGATCGCGCTCAATTCTCACTTTAGGCAAGCTGCTGACATCCAAAGATTCTAGCGCAGTTAAAGCATCCGCAGCCGATGGATATCTGTCTTGCAATCTCGGCGCTACCATCCTCTCCAACCAATTCATCCAACCCTGCTGCAATGGCGGTACTAAATGCCGGAAATGAATGCCATAATTGGCATCAACTAAATTACCGACATCCGCAGATTTCGTACCACTTAACAAGCAAATTAGTGTTATCCCCAAGCCGTAAAGGTCGGAGGCTTTTGTTAATTTCCTGTTAAACATTTGCTCCGGCGGCATGAATCCCATCGTGCCTTTGACAACGCTGCTAGCCGCGATATTTCTACCTCCTAGACGAGCAAAACCGAAGTCTACTAAATAAACATTGAGCTGGTCATCTATTAACAAGTTTTCGGGCTTAATGTCGCGGTGAATTATCGGCGGTTTTTGAGCTTGCAGGTCAACTAAAATATCTAAAGTTGCGATCGCAATTTGCTTGATATCGGGCACGGAAAAAGTCTGCGCGACAGCAGATTCGGCATTTTTGTATTCCTGCACCATGCAGAAACCACTGTCAGTTTGAAAAGAATCGAGATAGCGGGGAATGCCCGGAAAATCCAGTTTTTGCAGCACTTTAATTTCTTGTTCGTAAGCTTCGTATTCTGTCCAGCTAGCACCTAATTGGGCAAATTGAAATTGCTTAATTACAACGGATTTTTTTGTGTTAATTTTTGTGGCGAGATAGGTGACGCGACCGCCCAAACTGTTGTATCCGAGTTCGCGACTTATTTGATAGCCATGTTTGGAAAAGTCAGGAAAAGCGTTCATAGGTAATTACTATGGTTGGTAGTAAGGACTTTAGTCCTGAAGCCGTTATCTTATAAGGACTAAAGTCCTTACTACGAACGAAACGATCGCTCCTACAAACATAACTTTTTTGAAAAAAGGCGGCAAGTGCGGTATGATGTGATTTCGCGATCGGTTCTAGCGGGGAGCAGCCGTTAGAGGAAACGGGGAAAGTTCGGTGCAAGTCCGGCGCTGTCCCGCAACTGTAATGAAACCCTTGGGGTTTCTCAAGTCAGAATGCCCGCCGATATCTAACTCACTTTTGAACGCATCTGCGAGGTACGGATGATGGATGGAATTAACACGGCTGTACGCACCAAGCACAGTCTATTTGTTTGCACTGCTTGCGCTAGTGTTTGGAAAAACGGCAAGCGCGAAGGCAAAAGCGGTGGTCAACAATTTATGGAAGACTTGTCGCAACTCGCTAAAAATTGGGAGTTTTCTGATAAATTTGAGATTCAAGAGGTTGAGTGCATGAGTGCTTGCAGTCACTCTTGTGCCGTGTCTTTTGCTGCTGTTGGAAAATACACTTATCTGTTTGGCGATTTACCAGCAAATGAGTCGGAAACTGCGGAAGCTGTACTCGAATGCGCGGGTCAATACTATGCTAAACCGGACGGTTTGTTGCCTTGGTCTGAGCGTCCTCAAGCTCTCAAAAAAGGCGTTTTAGCAAAGATTCCACCGCTGGTAAATTAGAACTAGGAATTGCGCCAAATACTTCAACGTAGGGTGTGCATTGCCCATATTACCATTAATTTATGATGTGCAATGCGCGCCCTAGCCGCTAAAGAATGGTGCGCAATGCGCACCCTACAGTACATCTCAACCTGACAAAAAAATTAATGCACAAAATTCCTGTTACTGTCATCACTGGTTTTCTCGGTAGCGGCAAAACTACCTTAATTCGCTACTTATTGCAAAATAATCAAGGTCGCCGCATTGCTGTTCTGGTTAACGAATTTGGCGAAATCGGAATTGACGGAGAACTGCTGCGCGATTGCCAACTTTGCGACGAAGAAGAAACTGTAAGCAGCAATATTGTTGAACTAACAAATGGTTGTCTTTGCTGCACTGTTCAAGAGGAATTCTTGCCGACTATGCAGGAATTGTTGAAGCGTAGAGAGCAAATAGATTGTATCTTAATTGAGACTTCGGGCCTCGCACTTCCTAAACCTTTGATTCAAGCTTTTCGCTGGCCGGAAATTCGGACGGGTGCTACAGTGGACGGTGTTGTTGCTGTTGTCGATTGCGAAGCTATTGCTAGCGGTTCTTTTGTCGGTGATATCGATGCTTTGATGGCACAGCGGCAGGCTGATGATAGTTTAGATCACGAAACTCCGATCGAGGAATTGTTTGAAGACCAGTTAGCCTGTGCCGATATGGTACTTTTAACGAAGGTCGATCGCGTAGATGCGGAAACTCACAAGAAAGTCCAAAGCTGGTTGCAGCAAGAGTTACGTCCGAGTGTGAAAATTGTACCCTGCAAAGGTGGCGAAATTAACCCTGATGTGCTCATGGGATTTAATGCCGCGGTTGAGGATGATTTGGAGTCTCGCCCCAGTCACCACGACACTGAGGAGGAACATGAACATGATGATGATATTAACTCGACTTACTTTATTGCCGATCGCGAATTTGAACCTGAAGCTTTGGTAAAAAAACTGCAATCCTTGATGCAGCAGGAGGAAATCTATCGGATTAAAGGGTTTGTGGCGGTTCCCAAGAAACCGATGAGGATGGTGTTGCAAGGTGTGGGTTCGCGGATAGAATATTTTTACGATCGTCCTTGGCAACCTTCCGAACTCCGGCAAACCAAATTAGTGTTGATCGGTCGAGAGTTAGAGCGCGAGCGAATTGCAGCTATGATTAACAACTAATTGTCATTTGAGAGGGGCGGGTTGATGGATATTTTGAATTGCAGCAAATATTATTGGCAAAACTCGCTCCTCCAAGCTCTCACGAACAATTAATTAACATTATTTAATATTGTGACCACTGCCAGCAAGTCTGGTGTAAAATAGCGATAATGGTTATCATTGTACAAAAATAGAGGTCAAGTATGGTGACTGCTGGGGCGATCGAATCAGTTCCTGTTACTGTTCTCACAGGCTATCTGGGTGCAGGCAAAACTACGCTACTGAACCGCATTTTAACACAGGAACATGGCAAAAAAGTTGCAGTCATCGTCAACGAATTTGGCGAAGTAGGCATCGACAACCAACTGATAATTGATGCCGACGAAGAAATTTTTGAGATGAACAACGGCTGCATTTGCTGTACAGTCCGAGGTGATTTAATTCGGATTATCGGTAACTTAATGAAGCGGCGCGACAAATTCGACCACATAGTTATCGAAACCACAGGTTTAGCCGACCCCGCGCCCGTAATTCAAACATTTTTTGTAGACGAAGATATGCGGGACACATTACTGCTAGATGCAGTTGTCACGGTAGTCGATGCCAAGCACATCTGGCAGCACTGGGATGCAGACGAAGCTCAAGAACAAATTGCCTTCGCAGATGTAGTTTTACTAAACAAAACAGATTTAGTAACTGAGGAAGAATTGGCAGAATTAGAAAAGCGAATTCGTGCAATGAATGCAATGGCAAAAATTCACCGCACCCGCAACGCTGAATTAGCAATGGATGCTTTGTTGGGCGTTAAAGCATTTGATTTGAACCGGGCATTAGAAATCGAACCAGACTTTTTGGGCGAACACACTCACGAACACGACGAAACAGTAACTTCCGTAGCAATAGTCGAATCCGGTGCTATTGATGGCAACAAATTTAGCGATTGGATCGGGGAATTGTTGCGAACTCAAGGCACGAATATTTTTCGCACAAAAGGCATTTTGAATATGGCCGGAGAAAACAAGCGATTTGTTTTTCAAGGAGTACATATGCTATTTGATGGCAGACCAGATCGACCTTGGAACGCTACAGAAACTCCGAAAAATGAACTCGTATTCATTGGTCGCAACTTAAACGAAAATCAATTGCGAGAGGATTTTCGGAAATGTCTGGTTTAACTGACGTATGGAAGCATTTTTAATCAGCCTTGTAGGAACAGGCATCTTGCCTGTTCCACAGGAATAAAATTCATTTATTGTGGAATGGAACAGGCATCTTGCCTGTTCCACAGGAATAAAATTCATCTCTTGTGGAACGGGCATCTTCCCCATTCTTAAGAAGAGTGCAACATCTCAGATTCAATAAATATGGGTAACAAAAAGACAAATAAAAGTGAACTAACCCTGCAATTTCACGCTAAAGAAATGCTGTCTGACTACGTAACTGCTGTTACTTGGTCGCCTGACGGCGAAACTTTAGCCGTCTGTTCCGCTGCGGGCGAAGTGATGCTGGCGAAAGTAGGGGCAGTTAATGAATTGTCCTTGCAAAGGCTACAAACTGCCACGGGTAAATCAGCCGATTGCTTGTCTTTTTCCCGCGACAGTCAATTCCTAGCTGCTGGCGGACAAGATGGAAAAGTGCGAATTTGGCGCGTTAATTCTGGGGAATTAATTGCTGATTTGGACAACCAGCGTGTCTGGGTTGATAAGTTAGCTTGGAGTCCCAACTGCAACCAGTTAGCTTTCAGTATGGGCCGCTACGTTCAAGTCTGGAATGTTGAGGATAATGTTGTTGAAGTAACGCTGAATTTCGAGTCATCATCTATCCTCGATTTAGCATGGCATCCGATGGTTCAATATCTGGCAGTTAGCGGCTATCAAGGCGTCAAAGTTTGGCATGGCGAAGACTGGGACGAAGACCCGGAAATTTTATCAGTACCCTCTGCAACCGGTGCAATTGCTTGGTCGCCACAAGGAGAATATTTAGCTTGTGGCAATATGGACAATACTCTAATTGTTAATGAATGGGGCAATTTTGAACCGTGGGTAATGCAGGGTTTTCCGGGGAAAGTTCGGGACTTAGCTTGGTCGGATAAAACTAATTCTTTGGGTACACCTTTGTTAGCTGCTTCGAGTTCTCAAGGCATTTCTGTCTGGGAAAGAGACGCTGATGAAAGTGTCGGTTGGGATTCTTGGGCGTTAGAGGTGCATGAAAATGTGGTAAATGCGATCGCCTTTCAACCTAGCACATTTTTATTAGCTTCCGCAGCGGCAGACGGTCAAGTTTGTTTGTGGTACGAAGCAGAACAATTGCTGCAAATTCTAGAAGGTGCAGAGGGCGGTTTTTCCTGTCTCGCATGGCATCCCGAAGGCCAGTTTCTCGCCGCTGGCGGATGCGGTGGCGAATTGCTGGTTTGGTCAAAGTCTATGCGCGGCAAAGGCTTCGGGCGGCGCTAAGTTGGCATAACGGGCGCACCAGTTTGACCAAAACATAAAAATTGAAAACTTGGTCTTGACAAAATGCTAGATTACAATACCATTTTAGTGGCTGAACTATCCTCCAAGGCGATCGACAATTATGACCCAACAGCAATTTCTCGAACAACTCAACACTATTCTCGACCAAAACCACTTGCTGAAACACCCGTTCTACCAAATGTGGAACGAAGGTAAACTCGACCTCGCAATGCTGCAAGAGTACGCCAAAGAATATTATCTGCAAGTCCACAACTTCCCCACCTACGTCAGCGCTACGCACGCCGCCTGTGACGACATCAAAATTCGTCAAATGCTCCTCGAAAACCTGATAGAAGAAGAGAGAGGCGCTGCTAATCACCCTGAACTGTGGCTGCGCTTTGCCGAAGGTTTGGGTTTAGACAGAAATGCAGTTATCGATCACGAACACTTAGAAAAAACCAGCGAATCCGTTCGCATTCTCAAAGACTTAGCGCGCAGCGAATCGCCCGTCACAGGTTTAGCAGCCCTTTACGCTTACGAAGCGCAAATCCCCGAAGTTTCTACAACCAAAATCGCTGGTTTGAAGGAATTTTACGGCATCGATTCCGAATCTGCTTTGTCTTTCTTTAAAGTCCACGAAAAAGCCGACGAGTTCCACTCGGAAGCTACCCGCGAAGCGCTGTTAGAACTTTGCCAAACTGAAGAAGCAAAACAGGAAGCGCTGTTAGCCACCGAGAAAGCAACTTTTGCTATCAACTTACTGCTTGATGGCGTTTACGAAGCTTATTGTCAAGCTAAGTAAGCTGTACTGGACGCAGAATCTCTATATGTAGCCCTTGTAGGGAAACAGCAATGCCCATAGGTGTCAACTTAAACCGAAAGTCCGCCAGTCAGCCCGTCAGTCCGCCAGGGAATGAATTCCCTGTCTAATAGCTAAAGTCCTCGCTATGAGGACTAATGAGTTGAAAATTCTTTTCTTCAGTCCTCTTAAGAGGACTTTAGCTTTGAGGCAGGGGTTTCAACCCTTGCTGGACTATGGGTTATATCTTAAGTTGACACCAATGGGCATTACCGTGTTCCTACGGGAAAATTTTTCGTAAGTAAGCGTAAAAAACCCACAACAAATAGAGTGTGTGCATCCAAGAGAGTTATCCTCTCTTTCTTGTCAAAATTCCTTGACTGGGACTGAACAATAAAGCCCCTAAAAATAACCCAAAAATAACTAATACAATTGCCGCCCCAGACGGCATATTAAAATAATAGCTGAGATACATACCACTCACGCTAGCTGTAATCCCAAGAATTGCTCCTAATCCCATCATTAAATGTAGCTCTTTTACCAACAAATACGCCGTTATTCCCGGCCCGATTAATAACGAAATTACTAACAGCGCTCCCACAGTTTGCAAACTCGCAACAATCGTCAGCGTAATCGCCGAAATCATCCCGAAATAAATCCAGTTTACAGGCAAACCGCACGCTTGCGCCCCCAGGGGGTCAAAAGTATAAAATAGCAGTTCTTTATAAAACATTTTAACCGTCGCCAAAATAATCAAAGTAATGACAAAAGTCTGCTGCACGTCCGCAGGCGCAACTGACAAGATATTCCCGAACAGAAACCCGTCTAAGTCTAATTTTGTTGTCCGCAATAAGCTAATCAAGGTGACGCTAATGGCTAAAAATGTAGATAAAATTAATGCCATGACTGCATCAATTTTTAGGCGCGATTGCGATTGAATCCACGCCATAATCACGGCGCTGATAATTCCCGATATAAAGGCGCCGATCGAAATATTGAAACCTAAAGAAAAAGCTACGGGCAATCCTGCTAATACTGAATGGGCAATCATGTCAACCATCATTCCCATTTGCTGTACAATTAAGTAGGAGCCGACAACGGCGCAGAGAATTCCTAGCAAAACGCCGACGGCGATCGCATTTCGCATGAACTCGAATTTTAGCGGCTCAATTAGTAGGTTTAACATTGAATTACGTCAATAATAGGATTTTTTCAACCACCTTCAATTGCACAGGCGGGACGCCCGTGCCACTATCAATTGCACAGGCGGGACGCCCGTGCCACTATCAATTTTAAAGATAAATCTTTTTTGGCTTACGCGGAAACTAAACTTAAATCGTATCCATAGGCTTTTTGAATATTGGCTGCGGTGAGCACTTCCCGGCAGGTACCACTTGCAATTAACTGCTTATTTAGCAATAATAAATTGTCGTACTGTTTTAAAGTTTCGCCTAAATCGTGGCTGATTACTAGCAATGTTTTATTTTCGGCTTTGAGCTCTGCAAAAATATTGAAAATAATTTCTTCAGTTGCTTTGTCGATCGCGTTAAAAGGTTCGTCGAAAAAAAATAAATCGGCTTGTTGGGCGATCGACCTTGCTAAGAAAATCCGCTGCTGCTGTCCGCCAGACAGTTCGCCAATTTGCCGATCGCGCAAATCCCACATTCCTACCCGCAGCAAAGCAGCTTTGACCAATTCTTGGGACTGCTTCGAGGGAGTGCGAAACCAACCAGTCTGAACGGTTCGCGCCATCATCACCGCATTCCACACCGTAATCGGATAATCCCAGTCAATTTGCGATCGCTGCGGCACATAAGCCACCCGCGACAACTGTTCCTTCAGCAGCCGCCCCTGATATTTGACCAAACCGCGACAGGTGGGTATCAATCCCAGCATCGCTTTCACCATCGTGCTTTTCCCCGCGCCGTTGGGGCCGAACACGCCAGTTAATTGTCCGGGATCTAACTGGAAATTCACGCTGTTGAGGGCCGCAATTCCGCGATAATTGACAGCCAAGTCTTGCACTTCTAGCATAATTAGAGATTTTGAGAACGATTCTTGTTCGTAGCTACTACAATAGGATAACTCGAAAAAGCAATAATGATTATCGTTCCAAAGGTGAAAATGTTAAAGAACTTGGCTGGAAAAACCCGCAGATTGTGGGGTACGGCTGTTTTGGCAATTGGTTGCGGAGTGGTTGCGTGCAGTGGAGCACAGAACGCAAGTAATGGAGTGCCAGAGAGTCCCGCCGCAACTCAAACTCCAGCCAGTCAGGCCGCCAACTTGCCCAAAGTCGTGGCCACGACTGGCGTTATCTGCAACCTAACTAAAGAAATCGCTCAAAGTTCGATCGACACCACCTGTCTAATCAAGCCGGGAGACGACCCCCACGCCTATCAAACCAAGCCGGAAGACCGCAAAGCGATTGAAACAGCAAATCTGATTTTATACGGCGGCTACAACCACGAACCCAGTATCATTAAGTTAATTCAATCCAGCAGTAATTCCGCGCCCAAAATCGCCGTCCACGAACTCGCCGTTCCCAAACCGCTGATGGGCAAAGACGAGCACGAACACGGCGAAGAGAAAGGGGAAAACCAATCTCATGCAGAAGGCGAAAAAGTCCCTGACCCTCACGTTTGGCATAACCCTCAAAATGGCATCCGTATGGTAGAAACAATTCGCGATGAATTGATCAAAGTTTCCCCCAACAATGCTCAAATTTATACAAAAAATGCAGCCAGCTTAACAGATGAGTTGCAAAAAATAGATACTTGGATTAAAGCTCAAATTGCGACTATTCCAGCCCAAAAACGCAAGTTAGTAACAACTCACGATGCTCTGAGTTACTATGCCGATGCTTACGGTTTGGAGATGGCTGGAGCTTTGCAGGGTGTGACGACAGAGGAACAGCCCACCGCCGCAAGAATTGCCGAATTGTCCTCAGAAATTAAGACCACAGGAGTGCCGACAATTTTTGCAGAAACTACAACTAATCCGAAGTTGATGGAGACTGTGGCGAGGGAGGCAAATGTCAAAATTTGGGACAAAGAACTTTACAGCGACGAGTTGGGCGGCCCGGGCACCGGTGCTGATACATATCAGGGAATGCTGAAAACTAATACTTGCGCGATTATTTCTGGCCTCGGCGGTAATTGTACTTCCTTTGCCGGAGAAACTGCACCAACTCCCAAACCATAGAATTTTCTAAAGTTCGCCTAGTACCAAGCACCTTACATTTTCTGGTACGCAGCAAAATGCAGCGCTCGCAATCGCAGGGGTTTTCGATTGCCAACGCTGCGTTGGCTGAGATGACTTTAAGGTGAATTTTGCTCCTCGGTACTGGGGGGTTTTTGACCAATTCCCAATTGCTTCTTAGAGGATTTTAAGTCTTTCCAAAGCATCTTAATATCTTTATAAGCTTTCTCAGCGCTAATTTTCCCCCCTGTTTCCAGCGAGCAAATATAAGTTATTTTTTGAGCAAACTCCTGCAAGTTGGCATTAAACGCCAAGTTTTCTGGCGTGAAATCACCGTAGTAGCGATTGCGAGGATGTAAAAAATCTTCCCGCTCTTTCATTGCCCCCTCCTAATTAAACTTTTGGTATTCAACTTTTGGTTCGGTCTCTGCTGTTAATAGCACTATTTGTACTCTGTATCGCGGCGCCAACTTGCTTCTATTGTATTGCGTAAGTAGCAATTGTGCTTTTTCGCTCTGTATTTAGTCTATTAATGCAGTCTTAACCTTAAGTTAGCTTTATTTTAACTTTTCTTTAACCTAAAAGCACAAAAAATGGGAAATGCGCGCTTCGCATCTCCCTTAAGATATATTTGGCAGTTGGTGATTAACCTTTTCTGAAGCCGAATATTTATTTGTGGCACTCGCAGCCTGTGTGGCCGCAGCCTTGGCCGTTGGGGTGCCCGTCAGCGCAAGCACTGGAACAGTATGTTTTGCCGTCTTTTTCAATGGCTTCGCTGGGGCTGACAACGCACGAGCATGAAGGACAGGCACATTTTGTTTGGGTGGCAGTAGTCATTTTACATTCTCCTGGTGGGGTTGTTTGTCTATACTAATATATGAACACATATTCAGATATAAGTCAAGGGAGTGTAAAAGTTTTGTTACAAAAGCTTTGCCGATCGCACTAAAATGAAAATGAGAATTAAAATTAGCCGGGAAAAGATGTCACCCAACTCTGCTGTTAATGGAGCGATAAGTCAGCCTCACCAAGAAAACGATACACCAATGTGCGATCGACCGCACCTAGTTGACAGTGTACGGGCCGGGGACATCCAAACACAAGTTCTCAACACCGCAAAAGCTCAGCGGATGGCTGAGTTTTTCAGTCTTTTGGGAGATGCGAATCGCCTGCGGCTGCTGTCGGTTTTGGCAAAACAAGAACTGTGCGTGTGTGACTTGGCTGCGGCGTTAAGTATGAGCGAGTCAGCAGTATCGCATCAGTTGCGGGCCTTGCGGGCGATGCGGTTGGTAAGTTACCGCAAGGTTGGGAGACAAGTTTTTTATAGTTTACTCGATCGCCACGTTTTTGAACTTTACCAAGCAGTCGCCGAACACTTAGACGAAGAATAATCTTTTGGGGGTTGGGCGTTGGGCAGTGGGCATTGGGCATTGGGCATTGGGCATTGGGCAGTGGGCATTGCTAATCGATTTAAAATTTTGTAGGGGCGGCTTTTACCAATTATTTTGGTTTAAGACCACTAATCTCGTAAACCCGCCCTCACCAAACTCAATATCAATCTTTGACGGTGTGGCCCGTAGCAACAACCGCCTGTGAAATTGACTCTTCAGAAGCTTGAGCTTCAACTGTAACAGTCTTAGCTGCGACATCCACATTGACAGTAGCATCGGAGTCAACAGTTTTGATGGCTTTGGTAATTGTATCAGCGCAGCCAGAGCAGACGATCGAGGGAACGTTAAGTAGTATTGCCATAATTAAGCAAATTTTCGTAGATGACAGTATTATTTTTTATTTTAATCTAAATTCGTGAAACACGCGCTTTCCCCGATTTCGGCAGGGGCTTAAACCCCTGCCTCAAAGCTCAATTCGGTTAAAACCGACTGTAGAGTTTGACGTTAAAAGTTATAGATTATTTCCTACCAATATCACTTCCAACTTAATACCTCTGAAGGCACATTAATCTCCGGTATGCAGCGGCCAACGGCGGCGGCTACAGGGCGCAAACTAACAACTAAATCTACCATATCGGGCAAAGAAAGAGCTTGCCGCGCGTCAGAAACCGATTTTTCCGGTTGCGGGTGACACTCAATAATTAATCCGTCTGCACCGCAAGCAACCGCTGCTTTGGCTAGTGGTGCGACTAATTCTCGCTTGCCGACGGCGTGAGAAGGGTCTACAATTACTGGCAAATGAGTTAACTGTTTCAGCGCTGCGACTGCACCTAAATCTAATACATTCCGGGTGTAATTGTCGAAGCTGCGGATGCCTCTTTCGCAGAGAACTACATGAGGATTTCCGTGACTGAGAATGTATTCGGCGGCCATCACAAATTCTTCGATGGTGGCTGATAAGCCGCGTTTTAGCAGGACTGGTTTTCCGGCTTGACCGATCGCCTTTAGTAACTCGAAGTTTTGCATATTCCGGCTGCCTAGTTGCAGCATATCAGCATAGGTGACAACTGGCTCGATTTGGGCGATCGACATTACCTCTGTCACCACGGGCAAACCGTAACGCCGGCTGACATCAGCTAAAATTTCCAGTCCCTCAATTCCCATCCCTTGGAAAGCATAGGGAGAAGTGCGGGGTTTGTAGACTCCGCCTCGCAAAGCTTGCACGGATGCGGCGGATAGTTGGCGGGCGACTGTTTCCATTTGTGCGGAACTTTCTACGGTACAGGGGCCACCGATGATTAATAATTCTGTGCCGCCGACTGAGACTGTTTCTGAGAGTTTGACAATTGTTTGGTGTTCGGGATGAGATTTGGTTACGAGTTTTGCTTCTAACATGAGGGTATTTTCCTAGAAATTTAAGTGGGTGGTTGACAATAAAAAACCCGGAACTTTTAAGGAGTTCCGGGTTGGTGCGAAAAGACAGCACGACAATTTACCCAGAACTCCTGTGGGGCCAAAAATAAAAGCTGTAGTACCAGTTACTGAATAATGTCATTGCTGTTTTCGCTTGTGCTCGATTGGTTGTTGGGGAAAGAAGTAGAAAAAACAAAACCGCAGGTGTTAATCTGCGGTTCGCCCGGATGTTCACAGTGAATTACCAATTCACTCCGGGCGAACTTGGCTGCACCAAAAATAAAAATTGCTGTGGGCTGTGAACATAGCTAAAGTGCTGCAATTTGTGGATTAAACACCATACTATTCGACAAGCTAGCACAGGGAGACTGGGATGTCAAGTTATTTTTGGCAAAAGATTTGTAAATGCCGCGGCGGTTGGAAACCGCGGCTACAAAGACGAAACCTGCCTCCGCAGGTTGGGACATTCACATTTACCAGTCCACGTAGGTGAACTTTGTTTGTGTAGTAGCGGTTTCTAACCGCCGAAAATTGTCGAAAATTAACTACTTATGGTTGAATGAAAATACCGATCGCATTATGAACTCTCGCGGCAGTTGACGGAGGTCGATCGAGCAAACTACCTCCCAAATACAAACTCGTCGAACTTCCCCCATCCAAATTTAAAGCCTCCACAGCACCCATTTGCTGCAATATCTGCGCCAGTTCTGCGAAATTTGGCCCCGCCCCGCCCGCACGATTGTGCACCGCTACAATCAGCAAATTCCCCGCAGCATTTCGCCCGATCGCACTTCTAATTGCTGTCTGTCTAACATAGGCATCGCTAAACCCTTCCGCCCTAGCATCCAGCACAACTTGACTGTTTTGTACCAACACCGGCCCGCCGCCGAGAATGTACGGAAAACGGTTAAAATCAGCAGGAAAAGTGTTAGTTTCTAAACGCAATAAAGTGCCGATAGAGAGTTCAGATGCAGGGAACAAATCGGCACGCAAAGCCAAAATATAACCGTTAGCTGGAATGGGAAAAGTTGTTATTCCCACCGCACCTGCGGGGGATTGGCTGACAACTCTATCGTCCGCAACTGTCACAACTATTTCATTGCCAGACAACGGAGTATAAGTTGTTCCCCAATCAGAATTGTAGCGACCGATTCCCGGTTGTACGTAGGCACTATTGAGATGAGAAACAGGCAAAAATTGATTGGCCGGAGTGATCAAAATTTCTTGCAAAGTTAAACGATCGATCGCAAATTCTCCCCGATCGTTCCAGGCGATCGCCCCCCGGTTCAATATCGGCCCGGAAAGCCATTTATTGTCACGCCGAATTGCCCCTAAAGCTAAGCGATTAATTCGATTGAAAAAACCTGCATTAATTGCAGCCGCCGCACCCGAAACTTCTGCTGTTTGCAATAAAGGTGCAGTGCCTTGTTCGGCAGGAGGATTGCTGAGAATTGGTCTAATTTTCACACCGGATTGACGCGGATTAACTTCTAACCAAACTACTGGAAAACGAGCAGTTCCTAAATTTTGATACTGCTGCCGCCACTGCACACCGGGCGCCCAAACAATGTTTTTTTCTACTAACGAATCTGGCCGAATGTCGATAACTAATCGATTGGGATTTCCCAGGCTGAAAACTTGCGGCCGCCAACCTAAAGGAATCTTCACTTTGACTTTGGTTCGATCGCCGTCAGGTTCGACTTTTAGTGATAGCAATTGTTTGCTGGTTTGAAAAGTGTCCTGAAGTAACGCCGGATCGACTTTGGCATCGATCGCGATCGACCATTCTTGACCGGCGATCGGCGCTGCGGGCGTTATTTGCAGCGGGAGAGCGGGTTTGGTAGGGTCGTCTGGTGTTTCGAGGTTTGGCGCTGCGCGGAGGTTGGGCAGTGGGATAGCGGGCTTTGTGGGGTCGTCCGGGGGGTTGGGTGTGGGTGTCGGCGACGGGATTGGTTTATTGACAAAGTTAACTTGCCAAGGAGTTGGTCGATCGAGATCTACTACAATGCGATCGCCCGATTCTATTTCTGCTTGCCGAATTCCGGTAACACTTGCACTTTGAGAAGTAATTTTTAGAATATTCCCATCAGCAGATATCTCCCAGCCCGCAAGTCTAGCAAAATCGGTAACATCTAAGTAACGATACGGGCCTGTTGCCCGCGCTGCTAAGCTTTGAGCGCCGGTTAAAGATACCGAAAACCACTGCACCGGTTGTTTGGCACTGTCGGCGCTGCTGAGCAAATCCACTCCCGCACTTTGCATCAATCCAACATCAGCAATCCAAGTTCGGAAATTCCCAGAAGTGCTGTTTGCCGGCTGCTGAGTCCAACTTAGGGGGAGAATGCGGCCGTTTAGAGAAACTTGGCGGCCTTGTCTAATTATCGAAGATGGCGGTACAGATTGAGCCAAAAGCCTATATTCCGACAGGGAATGAATTCCCTCTCTCATAGCTGAAGTTCTCTCAAAAGAACTATCGCTCAATATTTCAGTCGGTTTTAACCGACTTTCGCTATCAGCCAGGGAATTCATTCCCTGGCGGGCTCTCGAAGCATCAATCCGCCCACCCATCTCCCCCTGTTGTGCTCTTCCGGGTTGATTCCAGAGCAAAGACGGGACGATCGCCAGTCCGGGTAAAATCGAGACTGACAATATTAGACGCCAATAGAAAAAATTACGTTTCACAGCTTACAACTCACAATTTCACTTTTAAACGCATGGGGATTTAGGAACCCGGACAATCCGTATGTCTCTTCTTACTAAATCCGATATTTTTGGCGATCGCACTAATTGCCCTCAAGCCCTACTACAAAAGGCTCACCCCGGAATAGAAATCACAAACTCCGAACCCTGCCCCAAAGAAGAATTTACGAGTAACGTACCTCCATGTTTTTCCACAACAATTTGGTGTGCGATCGACAACCCTAATCCAGTTCCTTGACCCACAGGTTTGGTTGTAAATAAGTGGTTAAAGATGTTTTCCTGGACTTCCGCCGACATCCCCACTCCATTATCCTTAATCCGAATCAAAACCTGATTTTTGTCTTCGCTCAGAGCAGTTTGAACCGTGATTTGATTAGGTAGGGCTTTAATTTCACTAAAAGTGCGCTCCTTATTTGACTCCTCCAGAGCGTCAATGGCATTAGCCAGCACATTCATAAATACCTGGTTTAACTGTCCGGGAAAGCATTTCACTAGAGGCAAGTTACCATACTCTCTCACAACTTCAATGGCAGGGCGGAACTCGCTGGCTTTTAAACGGTGCTTGAGAATTAGCAGAGTGCTTTCGATCCCATCGTGAATATTGAAAGAAACGGGTCGATCGCTATCTGCCCTGGAAAACGTTCTCAAACTCGTACTGATATTGCGGATGCGCTCGACCCCCTCTTTCATCGAGCCAATCAATTTGGGCAAATCTTCTCGCAAATACTCCAAGTCTATATCCTCAATTTCTGTTTCAATTTCCACTCCCGGATGGGGAAATGTTGCTTGATACAAATCAATCAAATTGAATAAATCCCCCACGTATTCTTGAGCAGGTTGCAAGTTGCCGGCGATAAAGCCTACGGGATTGTTAATTTCGTGGGCTACCCCTGCGACTAAATTTCCCAGAGCCGACATCTTTTCACCCTGCACCAATTGCAGTTGCGTCTGTTTGAGATCTTGGATAGACTGCTCCAGTTTTTGGGCATAATCCTGAGATTGTTGATAAAGCTGTTGAGATTGCTGATATAAGCGGGCGTTTTCCAGCGAGATGGCAGCTTGGGAACAGAGGATGTTGAGGAGAGCGACGCGATCGCCAGTGAATGCCCCTGTCGTCAGATTATTTTCCAAATACAGAATTGCCATCATTTTGCCTTGATGGATAATCGGAGTACAGAGGATGCTCTTAGGTTGGTGCTGCTTGATATAGGGGTCAGAAGTAAATATTAATTCAGTCTTGACATCATCGAAAACTAGGGTTTTCTGGGTGCGTTTGACGTAATTAATCACAGTCTGGGGAATTGATTCGCTCTCCTCAATCCCAATAGTTTCTTGCAGAAGACAACCTTGGCGATCGCTACAGTGGACGGCGATTTTCCAGTTGTCCTCTTCTTTCAAAATCAATACTCCTGTTTGAGCGCCTGCATTCTGAATCGCTACTTCCATAAGGGTAGTGAGCAATTGTTCCAGCTTAATTTCGCTAGACAAAGCTTGATAAGCTTTGATAACAGTTGGTAAATCTATTACTGTGGTACTCGTACTTCCAGCAATTGTTTGGCGATGACTAGAAATTAATGAAGTCTCATGGGAGGTAGTACCTTTCTCGAACGAACCAGCATTTTCCTGTTTGAAGATAGGAGCAAGAAGTTCGGGATAGCGTTGTTCTAAATCGTCGATTTTTGCTTTCGCTCCCCAACGAGCATAAGCATAGTAAGCATCTCTTAGATATACCTGGCCAAGTTTTTCTTTCCCCCATGCCATGTAGAATTTAGCAGCCAATTCATTCGCCAGAGCTTCTTCGTTGAGATAATCGTTTTCTTTAGCAAGAACAATAGCGCGATCGTAATTCTCCATCGCCTGCACATTTTCACCCAGCACTCGGAAAAGTTCGGCTTCCACTAGGAAAAATTTGTGAGAGAAATTCATGGGGGCGTGAGTCGCCCATTTATGAAGGGTTTCTTGGTTGCTTTTTACTTTTTCCAGATGTTCTTGTTTCTCTTCGGAGGAAGCCACATCGGTACAAACGCCCAGCCGTGCTAGAGAGTCATAAAAGTAGAACATGGGCACATTCAGCATACCCGTCACCGCGTCTAAATACTGTTCGGCTTGCCGAGCATTTTCTAAAGCTTGCTCGGTTTCTCCAAATAGGTAACACACAAGCATTTTATGGAAGTACAAATAGTGGAGCCCGTTGCGATCGTTTGCTTGGATGTGAAATGGGAGCATTGTTTCTTCATTGTAGGCATCTCCCACAAATTGACATGGATTTTCCGATCGCCCCAGCAGGTTTAATAAAGCCTGATGAACGATTTGAGTATAATTTAACGCTGCTTCTTGTTTAAATTGAACCAGCGCATTGCAGTAAGTCGCTACCTCCTCTTCGAGTCCGGCAATTTCCCGACCGATTAAATATGAATATTGAGAGATTTCTTTGGCTGAATATCCTAATTCTAGCTCTCCTGTTTCCAGTCCTCTGGCGTAACCCTCTTTTAAAAGAGGGATGGTTTCTTTAACATGATGTTTACCATGTATGATGTGAACGCCGACTGTATAATATACTTTAGTTTTGAGGTAATTAGCATTAAATAAATCAACAATATTTAACGCCAATTGCCCAAATTCAAACCCTGTTTCAATGTCTTGAACTACACCGCTTAATACCAATCCATACAAGCCGTAAGCAAAAGCAGATAAGGGAGCATTTCCATAACTAACCGACAAATGCACCATTTCCACAATAACCAGTGGCAGGAGAAGTGGAGCCGTGATGTAGGCTGGAGAAACTAAACCTGATAAAATCCGCAATGCTGCTTGCTTTTGGAGATTTTCCATTTCTGGCAAATCAATAAACTCCGCGATTTTTTTACCCGCAAAAAGTGACGCGGTTTGTTCTAGTCGCTGCTGAATATCTGCCGGAGTTGGATTTTCTGGGAAGCAGATTCCCAAGAGTTTGAGAACTGCTAACCCCATTTCAACGGCTTGTTTGGGTTTGACTTGCGCCGTACAAGCAGAAAGCTCGATTTCATAAACTTTGACCTTATCCAGCAGCGTTCTGGCATTGTGGAGGACTAAAGCTGCTAATTCCTGCATTTCCTGAAAATCATAGCTCAGGTATGCAGTTTCTGCCGCTAATACGTGCAGTTCGAGGGCTGTTTCATAGTGAGTTTGCCAGCTATCGGGAGCTAGGATTTGTCTGCCAAAACTTAAATATTTGCGTGCTGCAGCATAAGCAGTAGCAGTCTTCGCCTTGCGTCCCGCCGTCAAATTCAACTCAACCAGTTGGTAACGCTGTGTTGTTTCGGCAATTAAATCAACACCATAATTCAACTGGTTGACTATATTAAAAATTTGCTCTTCCCTTTCAGTTGTCGGAGTATTAATCAACAACAGTTGGCCAATATTGAGGTGAGTGGATTGTTTCTGGGATTCGGGAATCAAAACGTAAGCTGCTTGCTGTACGCGATCGTGCAGAAATTTGTAATAACAGGAGTCGGGATTCTGGAACCATGAGTCAGAAGTATTGCTGTCTCCTTGTGAATTCTGATTTATGAATTCAACCTCGTCTGAAGTGAAAAATTTATAAACTTCAGTTAGTGGGAGAATCAACCCTGCTTGCAAAGCAGGCCACAAGTTGGCTGCCGTATCTGAAGAAGATTTTTCACAAACTACCGCCAATGTTGCTAAATCGAATTCGTTGCCAATGCAGGCAGCTAACTTTAAAACTTCTTGCGTCTGGGATGGCAACTTTTGCAATTGAAGCGCCATGAACTCTACCACATCATCTGTCAGGGCTAAGGTTCGCACTGTGGCGATATCGCACTGCCAATACCGCTCGTCAAAATTAAATGTAATTAGCCCATCTTTATGCAGAGATTTGAGAAATTGCGTGCTAAAAAACGGATTGCCTTGGGTTTTTTGATCGACCAGTTCTGTTAAGGGAATAGCCAACGCTCTAGAACAAACTAAAGTATCGGCAATCAAACAATTCAAATTGAAGCAATCGAGCGGCGCGAGGGTAATGGTGTTTACCGTAGCTCCGCTTTGTTGAATGTCGGATAACGTCAGCACCAAAGGGTGTACGGGACTGACTTCGTTATCTCGATATGCTCCAATTAATAAGAGATAGCGCCGATCGCGATCGCTCGTCAGAAGTTTAATCAAGTTCAATGAGGCTGAGTCTGCCCATTGCAAGTCGTCTAAGAAGATGACGAGGGGATGTTCTTTGGTTGTGAAGAGTTGAATGAAGTTATCGAGTAACCGATTGAAGCGATTTTGGGCAGCACTGCCGACGAGTTCTGGTGCCGGTGGTTGCTCTCCGATAATCCGTTCTAGTTCAGGAATTACCTCAACGATTACCTGAGCATTCTCGCCCAATGCTGCCAGGATTTGAGTCTTCCACTGTTCAACTTTAGCATCTGTTTCGCTCAGCAATTGGTTTATTAAATCCCGAAAAGCTTGTACAAAAGCTGAGAAGGGTTGGCTGCGCCCAAATTGGTCGAATTTGCCTTTGATGAAGTAGCCCCTAGCTGCGACAATCGGTTTGTGAACTTCGTTGACGACGGCGGTTTTGCCAATGCCTGAGAAGCCAGCCACCAGCATCATTTCGGCGCTTCCTGCACTGACGCGATCGAAGGCTGTCAGTAGGGAGAATACTTCGATCTCTCTACCATATAATTTTTCGGGAATGATGAAGCGATCGCACAAATCTCGCTGCCCTAGTTTAAAAGAGGCGATGTCTCCAGTTTTTTGCCACTGGTACCAACAATTTTCCAAATCAAACTTGAGTCCTAGGGCACTTTGATACCTATCTTCAGCATTCTTCGCCATCAGTTTGCTAACAATTTCAGACAACACCAATGGAACTTTATTGTTGAGGTGATGAACTGAGATAGGCTGCTTGGCAAGGTGACAGTGTACTAACTCTATCGGATCTTCGCTTTGGAAAGGCAACTGTCTCGTCAGCAGTTCGTAGAATGTGACTCCCAGAGAGTAGAAATCCGTGCGGTAGTCAATCCCTCGGTTCATTCGCCCAGTTTGTTCTGGAGATATGTAAGGTAAAGTGCCTTCAAGGAGGTTGGGATTTTGAATTTCTTGGGTTTGGCGCGGCAACAGGGAAGCGATGCTGAAGTCAATCAGCTTAACTTGTTTGCTGACAGGGTTAATTAAAATGTTGGCGGGTTTGAGGTCCTTATGGATGATGTGGTGGCGATAAAGTCCCTCAAGCGAGTTGGCAATTTGAATGGCAATGGGAAGAAACTCGTTAATGGGCAAGCCTTCTAGGGGTTCCTTGCTGGCGAACACCAGACTAGCGAGGTAGCTACTTAAGGAAATTCCGCCAAAGTCTTCCATCACCAGAGCATAGTGGTTATGGTAAGTCTCCAGGCTGTATGCCTTGACAGTGCCGGGGATCTCTAAGTTTTTAGTAATGACGTACTGGTTGCGGAAGTGAACCAGTTCGTGAAAGCGGGGAAAGTCATTTCGCAGCAGTTTGATCACGACGGGCTGCTGATCTGAAGACCGACGGCCACGATAAACTAGAGTTCGATTGCCTGCGTATATTTGCTCGTTAATTTGATATCCTCGAAAAATATTTGTTATGCTCGCCATACCTACCTACTCCTACTGCTTCTGTCAAGCCTGAAGCTTTTTAGAGTTACTATCTACTATTTTCGCTCTATCGGCTGTGCTATTGATTAACTATATTTAGTTTAATCTACTTTGTCGCTCAAACTATGAAAGCGCTCTCTTAAAACCAGACTTAATATTTTGGTTGTTTTTGCTTGTATACTTTTTTTGAGATAGCGTTGATTTAAAATTACTTTAGCTTTTGGCTTATTTGCTGAGTCATTAACACACATTGATACAAGTGTGCGGGGTTAATTTAAGCTAACCTCTTCCTTACGAAAAAAAGCGTGAATTCTCAAGCGCTATGCTATTTTAATCAGTGTCAAGTTATTTTAATTATATCTCTCATATAATAGGATTACCATGATTTATATCACTGGGCTTCGGTCTACCTGTATGCAGAATTGAGTGTAATCACCATCGGCACATTTTACCAGTCTTACGATTGCCGCTAACTAACCTTTCTTTTATAAAAGATAGGCATGAAATATTCCCCATGCCAATCAAATCTGTAAAAACGCTCACGGTTGAGCTAAACAAAATTACCAAGGACAAGCTTGTGAGCGTTAGTCGAGTTGAGTTTGAGATTTACTTCAATGAATCTGGCAGCTTGAACAGTGGTCTAAAATTTTTGCCTCTCCCCGAATCTTGTCAGCAAGCAAGTATCCATGGGGCGCGTGGTCAAAAAGGCGGCGCAGGCTCTACCAGATGCTCCGAATGTGTTAGAAATCCTTGAAATATCCTGCATTGATGAGTGATATCCATTCCGGTTGTATCGGAATGATTAAACCGCAGAGGACGCAGAGGATACAGAGAAAGGGAAGAGAGAGATGAATAATTCCGATGCCAACGGATTTGAGATGACAAAACTTTGTGGGTAAAAAAATCTAAATTAGAGTTATGGAAAACTGTCAACTTTTTTCGGCTAGGCATCTTAGCGTGAGTTCTGGACGATCGCTGACAAGACTTGCACGCAAACTCTAAGTCTAATGGGTGAAATTTTATCAATTTTTTGATAAACTTGATGTTCGCGGCTTGAGAGTTGACTTCACAATAAGACAGGTTTCACCAGTTGTGAACCGCGCTGCTACATTGCACCTACCGACTGAGCGGGCAGGTTGCTTTTGTGTCTGCGGGCGCTGACGAAAGCAACTCAACAGCGCAGCAAGCAAAATAACGCTAAAGTTACTATCTACCTGAGTCCGCAAGGCTACCCTTCCGAGCTCAGGAAAAACCCACACAAAAAACTAGATCGGCTGCAATGTATCTAGTTGCAGGGCGGCGATCGCCCAAAGAATCACTGCTTTTTAACAGCAGGGTATTCTAGGAGACATCTCTGAGGCGATGCGAGCGAGATAATTTAAAATCTGCAAACAGGGTTTCAGTGCTAGGTACAGGCCGCATAGACGTAAATTTTTAATCAAATCAGCTTCCAATGTGCTGTCTTAAAGTTTACTAGGCTCCCACCGCTCGGCAGCCTTCTCTCTCCGAGCTATAAAAACGCATCAACCACACAATCACGGAAATAACATTCAATCAACATGGGTAACACGATCGATCCAAACAGAAACGTGCATCAGACTGAGCGAGGAACTCCATTCGCCGGCCAAAGCTGGTTAGTGGAAGAAAGAGATGCCTGCGGTGTGGGTTTTATTGCCAACCAAAGCGGCGAAGCTACGCACTCGATTATTGAAAAAGCGCTCCCAGCTTTAACTTGTCTAGAACATCGCGGCGGTTGCAGCGCCGACAAAGATTCCGGCGACGGTGCGGGTTTGATGACCGCGATTCCTTGGGAATTGCTGGATACTTGGTTTGTCGAACAGGGAATTGTGCCTCCGGCGCGGGAAAACTGCGGCGTGGGAATGCTGTTTCTGTCTCAAGATAAATTTCAAGCGACTATAGCGCGGCAGGTGGTTGAGCAAGTTCTGACCGATCGCGAGCTGACAGTTGTGGGATGGCGCAAAGTTCCCATTGTACCGTCGGTTTTGGGCGAGCAAGCGCTAGAAAATCAACCTCAAATCGAACAAGTAATTGTCAGTTCACCGCACTTAGCCGGAGACGAACTCGACAAACATCTATTTCTGGCGCGCCGCACGATCGGACACGCGCTGTCAAATCGCCCCAACTTCACCCGCCAAGACTTTTATACTTGCTCTTTTTCCTGCCGCACGATCGTCTATAAAGGCATGGTGCGATCGGCCGTATTGGCAGAATTTTACCCAGACCTGAAAAATCCCGCTTATAAAAGCTCCTTTGCCGTCTATCACCGGCGCTTCAGCACCAACACGATGCCCCGCTGGCACTTAGCCCAGCCCATGCGCTTGCTGGGACACAACGGGGAAATTAACACGCTGTTGGGCAATATTACCTGGATGAAGGCGCGGCAAGCGAATTTAGCTCACCCGAATTGGAGTCAAGCTGATATCGACACGTTTAACCCAATTGTCAATCCCGAAAGCAGCGATTCGGCAAACTTGGACAACGTGATGGAGTTGTTGGTGCACTCCGGCCGCACCCCCCTGGAATCCCTGACAATTCTGGTGCCCGAAGCTTACAAAAATCAGCCGGATTTGGCTCCTTATCCAGAAATTGTCGATTTTTACGAATATTACAGCGGCATTCAAGAACCTTGGGACGGCCCCGCACTGCTGGTGTTCAGCGACGGGAAACAAGTAGGTGCTACGCTCGATCGCAACGGTTTGCGGCCGGCCCGCTACTGCATTACTAAAGACGGTTTGGTAATTGTGGCTTCGGAAGCGGGAGTTGTCGATATTCCCGAAGCAGATATTGTCGAAAAAGGCCGTTTGGGGCCAGGACAAATGATTGCAGTTGACCTGCAAACCAAGGAAATTCTCAAAAATTGGCAACTCAAGCAGCGAATTGCTAAGCGGCATCCCTACGGCGAATGGCTGCAACAAAACCGCGAAATCTTGCAACCGCAGCCTTTTGCCGAAACAGCAACCCTCGACTCCCAAACCCTGTTAGCAACCCAAACTGCTTTTGGCTACACAGCAGAAGATTTGGACATGGTGATCGTCGAGATGGCGAGTTCTGGGAAAGAACCGACTTTCTGCATGGGCGACGACGCTCCCTTAGCTGTATTGTCAGAAAAGCCTCAGTTGCTGTACAACTATTTCAAACAGCGGTTCGCTCAAGTGACAAATCCGCCGATCGACCCCCTGCGGGAGGGGATGGTGATGTCGCTGACGATGAATGTGGGCCTGCGGGGCAATTTACTGCAAGCAGTACCAGAAAATGCCAAGCGCATGAAAATTGATTCCCCCGTACTCAACGACGCTGAACTGTCTTTCTTGAAAGATCAAAAGTCTTTCCCCGCAACCGAATTGTCAACGCTTTACAAAATTGCGGCCGGGCCTGGAGGTTTGAAAACCGCAGTCGAGCAACTTTGTCAAAAGGCGGCTCAAGCCGTGCGCGAGGGTTCGAGAATTCTGATTTTGAGCGATCGACTTTTGAAGAAAGAAGGCGATGGATCTTCTGTTGGATTGAGTGCAGAATACACTTATATTCCGCCCTTCCTGGCCGTTGGCGCGGTTCACCACCACTTAATTAGCGTCGGGCTGCGGATGCAAACTTCGCTAGTTGTCGATACCGCCCAATGTTGGAGCACTCACCACTTCGCTTGTTTGATCGGTTACGGTGCGGTGGCTGTTTGCCCTTACCTGGCCTTAGAAAGCGTGCGCGCCTGGTGGTCTGACAGCAAGACTCAAAACTTGATGCAGCACGGCAAAGTTCCCAATATTACCGTGACACAGGCTCAAGCTAAATATCGCACAGCGGTGGAAAATGGGCTGCTGAAGATTCTCTCGAAAATGGGGATTTCACTACTGGCTAGCTATCAGGGGGCACAAATCTTTGAGGCGATCGGCATTGGCGGCGATTTGCTCGATTTGGGCTTCAAAGGCACTGTTTCTCGGATCGGCGGTTTGAGTGTCGCGGAACTGGCTAACGAGGTAATGTCTTTCCACAGTCAGGCTTTCCCAGAATTGGTTCTGAAAAAGCTGGAAAACTTCGGCTTCGTGCAGTACCGTCGCGGCGGCGAATATCACATGAACAGCCCAGAAATGGCCAAGGCTTTGCACAAAGCCGTGACTACTTTTAAGGCTCAAACTAACAGTAATGGCAATGGGGCCGAACCAAAAATGACACCAATTGGTGACAAAAATTCGGAAAGTGCCTACGACCATTACGAGGTTTACAAGAAACAGCTCGAAAATCGCCCGGTAACGGCTTTGCGGGATTTGCTGGATTTTGCGAGCGATCGTCCTCCCATTGCCATCGAAGAAGTAGAATCTGTAGCAGATATTGTCAAACGCTTCGCCACGGGCGGTATGTCTCTCGGCGCTTTGTCCCCAGAAGCCCACGAAACGCTAGCGATTGCGATGAACCGCATCGGCGGCAAATCCAACTCCGGCGAAGGTGGCGAAGATCCGGTGCGCTACAAAGTGCTAAACGATGTGAGCGCGGCGGGTTTCTCACAAACGCTACCTCACTTAAAAGGTTTGCAGAACGGCGATACAGCTTCTTCATCCATCAAACAGGTAGCTTCGGGACGCTTCGGGGTGACTCCTGAGTACCTGATGAACGCCGAACAAATCGAAATTAAGATCGCACAAGGTGCGAAACCGGGTGAAGGCGGTCAATTGCCTGGGGCGAAAGTGAGCGAGTACATTGCTTATTTGCGCCGATCGAAACCGGGTGTCACGCTGATTTCGCCTCCTCCTCACCACGATATTTATTCGATCGAGGATTTGGCACAGTTGATTTTTGACTTGCACCAAATCAATCCGAAAGCAGGAGTTTCGGTGAAGTTGGTGTCGGAAGTCGGCATCGGGACTGTAGCGGCTGGTGTCGCCAAGGCAAATGCTGATGTGATTCAAATTTCCGGCCACGATGGCGGCACCGGTGCTTCGCCACTGAGTTCGATTAAGCACGCAGGTTCTCCGTGGGAACTCGGATTGACAGAAGTTCACCGGGTGCTGATGGAAAATAAATTGCGCGATCGAGTTTTGCTGCGCGTTGACGGTGGCTTTAAAAGCGGCTGGGACGTGATTGTAGGCGCTTTGATGGGCGGCGAAGAGTACGGTTTCGGTACGGTGGCAATGATTGCAGAAGGCTGTATTATGGCTCGCGTTTGCCACATGAATAGTTGTCCGGTCGGCGTGACAACTCAACAAGAACACTTGCGGAAACGGTTCCCCGGAACGCCGGAACACGTGGTGAATTTCTTCTATTTCGTAGCACAAGAAGTGCGGAGTTTGCTGGCGAAATTGGGTTATAAGTCGATCGCAGATATCATCGGCCGCGCGGATTTGCTGAAAATGCGCGATGGGGTGCAACTAACTAAAACCCAAGCAATTAATTTGGATTGTTTGACCAAGTTACCGGATACTAAGAGCGATCGCTCTTTCTTGATCCACGGCGACGTACACACAAACGGGCCAGTGTTAGACGACGATTTGCTGGCGGATGCTGAGATTCAAAGTGCGATCGCCAATCACGGCACTGTTAGCAAGAATGTAAAATTGGTGAATACCGATCGCACTGTGGGAGCGCGTTTGGCAGGTGCGATCGCACAGCAACACGGTAACACCGGCTTTAGCGGTCAAATCACGCTCAATTGCACTGGTAGCGCGGGCCAAAGCTTCGGCGCGTTCAATTTGCCGGGGATGACGCTGGTACTGTCAGGCCAAGCCAATGACTACGTTGGTAAGGGGATGCACGGTGGCGAAATCGCGATCGCACCGCCGGCTGGTGCGACTTATGATGCTTCCGAAAATGCGATCGTCGGTAACACTTGTTTATACGGTGCGACGGGGGGAACTCTGTTGGCTGCGGGTAAAGCTGGCGAACGGTTTGCAGTGCGTAACTCGATGGCGAAAGCAGTGATCGAGGGTGCGGGCGATCACTGCTGCGAGTACATGACTGGTGGCGTGATTGTGGTGTTAGGAAAAGTCGGCCGGAATGTCGGCGCTGGAATGACTGGCGGCTTGGCTTATTTCCTCGATGAAGATGGGACTTTCCCGGCTCACGTCAACGGGGAGATTGTGAAGATGCAGCGCGTTTGTACGGCGGCTGGGGAGGCGCAATTGAAGGAGTTAATTGAGGCTCAGCGCGATCGAACGGGCAGCAAGAAAGCTGAGAAGATTTTAGCAAATTGGTCGGAATATTTGCCGAAATTCTGGCAAGTTGTGCCGCCAAGTGAAGCGAATTCGCCGGAGGCTTCGGAACAAAAGATTGCTGTGGAAGTTTAATTTTCCAGTTGGTTAAATAGATGAGGGGCGACGCGAGTTGCCCCTTTTTTCATCTTCATATCAAAAGCGAAATTATTCATCTCTCTTTCTCTTGTGTTCCTCTGCGCTCTCCGCGCTCTCTGCGGTTTAATAATTCCTAAACCTTGGCTTTCCTCTTTTAACCGTTGTTTTATTAATCACCAGATTACAGAAATTACACCTGAAGCCGTAATATTTCCATCGCACGTCAACAGCGCAACAGTTTCACCTTGATTTTGCAAAATCATTGCCGTTGCTACAATTTGACGATCGTGCATTTCATGGATGCTCAATAAGCTGAGCGTTTGATTGATAATAGTTCGATCGAGTGGATAAACTGCGATTCTAGAATCGCTATTAATCGCATTGAACAACGCATTAACAGATGGAATTGATGTTTTTCCTCGTTCTACAATCCATGCAGCTTCAGCCAAGGGGATCGCAGGTAAAACAAGCTGACTGTCCAAATTGGATAGAATGGCTTGGACTTGAGTCCCAAATCTTTGATTTCCTTCGAGAAACCAGATCAGCGCGTGGGTATCAATGACATATTTCATCGGCAGCTATGACTAATCTAATTCATCGTCAGTATCCCCTTGAAATTCGGCAATCTCGAAATCAGCTTCGGTGGATTGATGAGAACCTGCAAACATTCCAAACTGGATAAATGTAGGCGTTCGAGGAATGGATGGCGCAGCCAAAAAAGTAATCACCACGCGACTTTCATAAATATTTTCAGGAAATTCTAACAGTTCGATGACTCCATTTCTGTAAATTCCTTCAAATGCTTGGAGCATAATGATTCACCTCGCGTACAATATGGTCTATCGACTCGCTAGCTAACAATCCCAGTCTAACAAATCTTCCCCCAAAAATACAAATTTTTGATATAATAGTTTCAGCAAATATAACCTTATATCAAATCTGTCGGGCGATCGGCATTCGTGGAGGTGCTGTTTTCCACATCAAATCTATTTCTTCCGGTGTCAATCCGTAAGCTTGATTAACTAAGTCGGATAAACGGTGTTCGAGTCTCAACGCCTCAGCTTTGCGAGATTGAATGGCCGGTGCATATTCATTATAAGTTTCGCGGACTGCTTTTAGTCCAGCAACGCCGAGAGGATCGGAGGATTTAGTTTTCGGCATTCGCTTTCTGATTTCTGCTACAAACTCTGCAAAGGAAAGGGCAGAAAAATCTTCGAGTTTTTGTCCGACTTTATCAATTAAATAAGTGATTTCCAGCCATTGCAAGACATCTCGGTGAGTTTCTTGATTAGTTTTGGCGATTTCAATTAAACGGCTGACAATTGGTTCTACTTCGGCACGAATTGAGTCAGTTGGTGGTGCGATGGGTAAAGTTTCTACCTGTTCTCTAAACATTCGCAGTGTGTCATTGATTCCTTTTTGCAAAGTGTGGTGACAAATCCACCAAGTTATTGGCGAACACAACCACCCAAGCATATAAAAATTTCCTGTTGGCCATAGATAGCAAGTATTCACTGGGTATATCTCTTGAGAGACGAAGCAAAACCAAGAATAAGTAGCCAAATCTTGAGTGATAATTTTTGGTTCTTGAAAAACGTTATAGTAAGCACAGCTACGCAGTTCCCACCAGTAACGCCCTTGGTCGGAACGCTTAGACAGTTTTTCTTGCATCGGCTTCATATACTTATATACCGATGGAAATGTTTGTGCAAATACTTCCTCTGCTTTATCGTTTGCGGTACTCCACGGCCATACACTATCGCTGCTAGACTTCAGCAGAATAATCCAAAGATTTTCCCACTCTGGACTCCAGCGTTTAATGTTCTGACCTCGCAATAATGGCTTGATGATTTCAGCGGATTTAGGGTCTGCTTGCACTAGACTGTTTTTAGTCGCTTCATCAATTAAAAAAGCTTCATTCAATCCTGTTAAAATACCTCGATAAGGCTTAACCCCTGCAAAATCTTTAAGCGGAACACCCACTCGTTGAATTTTTTGCATCAAATCATCAACAGCAGGAGGTTCCAAACTCCAAGCATTCGCAGTAAAACGATCTCGCGAAATTTGATAACCGTGTTGTTGAACGTATTGTGTAAGGTTGATCTTAGCAAGATACTCGCGCGGAACCGGACAAACAATCACAGGCGAATTAGGTTCAGATTTACCTGGCTCAATCTCGCTTTCAGTTTCAGAGATACATAGAGAAGCGTTAGGCTTTCTGACTGCGACAATACAGGGAAAAGTATCAGCATCTTCAAAAATTGGCGCGTGTCCAAAATCAATAATTTGCTCTAGTAAACCTTGACTCGCAAAAAACTTGCGTAGAGGTTCGCCGTATCCAGACCTCAGCCATTTATTTGTGACAATATACGAAAGCACTCCCCCCGGTTTGAGAATGTTTAATCCGAGTTCATAAAAGTAAGTATAAAGGTCTGCTACGCTGTTATAAGATTCATAATTTGCTTGCAAGTATGGTTTAATTGGAGATAGCAACTCCTGCCGCACGTAAGGCGGATTGCCAATCACAACATCAAAACCACCATCAGCAAAAATCTGGGGAAATTCAGCCTGCCAATCAAAGGCTCTCTCTGCTACATTATTGTCAGATACGATCGAGTTTCCCGCTTTAATATTATCATCCAAATAAGTCAGCATTTTACCCGGTTCCGCCGTCTTTAACCACAGCGAAAGCTTGGTGATTTCCGCCGATTCCGGCAGCAAATCTACGCCATACAGGTTGTTGCTTAAAATGCTTCTGTCAAATTCCAGTGACTTGCCGTTTTTTGGCTTATACCCCAAAGCATTCAATTCGCGATCGACTCTTTCGTACTGCTGCATTAAATAATCAAAAGCCGCAATCAAAAAAGCACCCGAACCGCACGCCGGATCGATGACGCGCGTTTTTTGCAGCACTTCGTCTCGATACGCTTTCCAAAACTTAATTGCAGTTTTCTTGGGTGGCTTAACCGACACTTCAGCAACTTCGCCCATTAGGAAGAAATCGCGCCACTCTTGCTCTCGTCGATGCAGATAGCCGCCGAGAGAAACCTCGACAATATATTGAGTAATAAAAGCAGGCGTGTAAAACACACCTTGAGTTTTCCGCTTGCCTTTTTTCTGATTGTATTCCTGTCCGGTAGTTTCAGCATTTAATTCTTCCAAATCTGTAACAGACTGCTCGAAAATATGCCCCAAAATATCGACGGAAACTTCGGTGTCAAAATCAAATCGCCTCAGCTTATTAAGCAGACTGCATAAAGGATTTGGCACGGTCAATTGTGCGTCTAAAATCGGATCAAATTTAAATAAACCGCCGTTGTATCCCGGTACAGGAGGGTCATCATTTCCCACATCAACCCAGCGAAATACAGATTGATAATTTTCCCAAATTAATCTAGGATTGTATTGGTCTTTGTTGTCGTGAGCGTTGCTGAGGGTTTTTGGCGGCAGCAATCCTTTATCTTCACAAAAAGCAATGAATAAAACGCGGTCTAAAGTTTTTTGAGCTTTTTCAATGAGTACGCGATCGCGGTTGGGGATATCCGACGGCCCAGAAAAGCGAAAATGCTTGACGAGAGCGAGTCGAATTGCTTTGTATTCTTGATATAATTTATTGGTAATTTCCTCTTGAGCTTCGTCAGAGTCTTTTAACAGTCTGTCAATAACAGAAACTGTTTTGTCTTGGTTTTTAGGCAAAAAATTGCGGCGGCACAGCAGAAAGTAAAACCGCTTAAAAGCTGCAATATCCGCCAAGTCAGTCAGAAAAAATTGTTCGTAATAAGCGGGAGTTTTATTCGTATGATAAAGTCGCAACTCTCGATAATTCGAGACAATAATCCAGCGACAATCGGGTGTATAATTAGCGTAGCGCCAACCTTGGTCAACTGCTGATTCCGATCGCCCGGATGCGGGACGATCTAAATCATTTTTCGCTCCCTTGAGTTCGATCGGAGCAATCACTTTACCTTGCAGGGACACGGCTTTGCCTTTAGGATTGTCAGCAGCAGTAAAAAAGCCGATCGCCCCGTCAGCAGAACCGCCGCCATCAGATATCGTTTGTTCCGCGTTAATTTCCCAAGCTTTCCCCGCACCTTGAATTACCGAGCAATATCCCAAAACATCCTGAAAAATATCATTAATAAAACTACCGTGCAGCGCAACTTCTTTAACTTCGTCTAACGTACCAGTTTTAAGTGTTGCAATCCACGTTCCCAATTTTTGGTGGCGCACTTCCATATCTTGCGGAAAGCTAAAAGCACGCAAAGCAGTGTTGAGTGTTTTGCTGTGAAAAAGGGCGCGACTAGAGCGATTGGTCATCTTTTCAAGCAGGTTAATAAAGTTAATTTTACAGCATCCAAGTGCAACAGCGGCTCAGACCTTCTGCTATCAAATCAGTTATACTCAAAGGTCGAGCCTCTTCAAGGGCTTCGCTAACGCACCCTACCCCCTCAAAAATGCGTGTAAAGCGCAGCTATCGGGCTCTTAATTGATCGCTCAAGAGTCAAAAACGCACCTCTAAGGCTGAGCTAGCTCTCATTAACTTTGCATATTGTAATTATCAAGAAAAGCTATAACTTTTTCTCAGCGGCTTTCCGCTGCTCCCTTCGGGTTTTACAGCAATAGTTAAATACGTCTGAGCTTATCTGCACTTAACCAAAAGTTTTGTTACAATAGGTGAGCTGTTACAAATCGTAACTTATGCTGGTTCCTATTTTAATAATTGACGTTGCCCTCGTTGCCTGGTCTTTGCACTTAATGCAAGAGGCGATCGCGCAACGGGAATTTTCACTAATGCTCGCCGGCACCCTAGTTGCGGTCTCAGCCGCCGCTCTGCTAGTCGTCTACTTTCTCATGGGCTCTTGTTTGAGCCATTTAACCGAAATATCCCAACACACTTACTAGATGATAGTAGGGGATTGACCATTGTCCAGAAGCGAGGAGAGTTTTGTGGAAAAAAAGCCGAAAGCCTTGCCAGCCGAAGGCTCAAAACTAATTTCCCCAAAAAGCTTGACAAATATTGGTCAGTTAAGGCATGATTGAGAGCGCGAAAAGAAAGGGGAATTAGCTCAGTTGGTAGAGCACTACAATGGCATTGTAGGGGTCAGCGGTTCGAGCCCGCTATTCTCCATAAATTAAAATTAGGGATACATCACTGCTGTGTCCTAATTTGTACCGAAACATTACCACCGCGTGCTTAAATTCGATCGCGACTTGTACCTAAACAGTATTGGCGTGTCCTTAAATTCGATCGGGCTACACACCGCGAAAACCAATTTTCCCGTAAAATCAAAACAGTCTACCCGCAACCAAAGCGCTACCTGTGGCAAAGTCAACTGAACCCAGCAATCCAGAGAGTCCGAGCCAACTTGCCCGCACGCCTCTGTACGACCTATCATTAGAACTCAAAGCCCGAATGGTGCCGTTTTCCGGGTGGGAGATGGCAGTACAGTACGCAGGCATCAGCAGCGAACACCAAGCAGTACGCCAGCAAGCAGGAATGTTCGACATTTCCCACATGGGAAAATTTGGTTTGAGAGGGAAACAAGTAAGAGAAAAATTTCAACCCTTAGTACCCTCAGACTTGAGCCGCTTGCAACCCGGTCAAGCTCAATATACAGTCTTGCTAAATGCCAAAGGCTGCATCTTAGACGACATTATTTTCTACTGGCAAGAACCCGACGCTATCACTAGCGAAGAACGTGCAGTAATTATTGTCAACGCCGCCACTCGCATCGCCGACAAAGCATGGATCACCACGCACTTAGAATTGAGCGAACTCAGTTTTACAGACCTCTCCGAAGATAAAGTTTTAATAGCAATTCAAGGCCCGGAAGCTGTTAACTATCTCCAGCCTTTTGTGGAAGACAGCCTCGCACCAATTAAGGCATTTGGTCACTTAGAAACAAATCTGTTGGGAAAGCCGAGTTTTATCGCCAGAACTGGTTACACCGGCGAAGATGGGTTTGAAATCATGGTGGATGCCGAAGTAGGAAAAGAACTGTGGCAAAAATTGTTAGCTGCTGGCGTTGTTCCTTGCGGATTGGGCGCGAGAGATACCTTGCGTTTAGAAGCAGCAATGGCTCTTTACGGTCAAGATATCGACGACAATATCACACCTTTAGAGGCTGGATTGGGTTGGGTTGTTCACCTCGACACCAAAGGCGATTTTATTGGTCGCGAGGTTTTGGAACAGCAGAAAGCGAGTGGAGTATCGAAGCGGTTGGTAGGGCTAGAAATGCAGGGGCGGCACATTGCGCGCCACGGCTATCCGGTAATATTTGAAGGCGAAACAGTAGGAGAAGTTACTAGCGGTACATTATCACCTACTTTGAATCGGGCAGTTGCCCTCGCATTTGTTCCCGCAAAATTAGCTAAAATCGGGAAGCAATTAGAAATCGAAATTCGCGGGAAAAACTATCCGGCTAGTGTGGTGAAAAAACCCTTTTATCGCTCGCCAAACCGCCCCAGTTAAATTAAGTAGGTAAGCATTGATTCAGGGGCGGGCTAGAAGCCCACCCCACAAGAAATTGTAGGTGTATGTGTTCTTGTGGAACGGGCTTCTAGCCCGTTGCTCATCTTGGTCGAGAAGATTCATCTACAAGCTTAGCAAAATTTCGCAAAGTTGCAGCATAGCGATCGCCCGCCACATCCATCAAATCATTATGACCGGCCCCATCAACCCAAAAATTCACTTTCGGCTCGTTGGCGGTGGCAAACAACTGCTCTCCATGCCAAAAATGCACAACCTCATCAGCCTTACCATGAATCACCAAAACAGGCGATCGAACTTTGCCAATTTTATCAATATTCACAAACTTGTCAAAGGGTAAAATCGGAATCCGCGTCAACACCCGAAAAGCCGAAACAAAGGAACTTTCAACCACCAAACCGCCGACTTTTTGCCGGGAAGCCAAATCAATTGCCGGCCCACCGCCCACAGAACGCCCGTAAAGAATAATTTGCTTTGCAGGTACTCCCAACTGTTGGGTTAAATAATTGTAAGCAGCCTCAATATCACGATAAGTATTATACTCAGAAGGATTTCCCTGACTCGTGCCGTAACCTTGATAATCATAGGCAAACACAGCAAACCCGCTATCTCGAATCTCTCTGAGTAGCCACAAAATCCCGTCCAAGTTTTCTGCATTCCCGTGACTGTAAAGTATGGTATATTTAGCTTGCGGGTTAGGAAAATGAACAGCAGAAATTTTCACGCCATTAGCTGAGCTAACTTTGATAACTTCCCTGCTATCACTCTGACTAGATGGCGGAGGTTGAAAAATTAGCCTTTCTGAAAAAAAGAAACCGTAAAAACACAGAAATGCGTAAATAAAAATTATAGATCGCATCAGTCGTTTGACAGAAAATTCCCCGAAAAGCAAGCGTTTAATATTTTTTTTGTTCCACTTAGTCATTACTAAAGGCTCATAGTTGAATAAGATTTAACTAATACTTTTTTATTGTGAGAAAAGACATGGCACTAACATACCCCGATGACCTGAAATACCTAGACACCCACGAATACATTCGACTCGAAGGCGAAATAGCCACGATCGGCATTAGTGCCTTTGCAGTTGACCAACTCGGCGATATCGTGTTTCTAGATTTGCCAGAAGTGGGTGCAGGGCTAGAAAAGGGCGAAGCTTTCGGTACAGTCGAGTCAGTGAAAGCGGTTGAAGACTTGAAAGCACCAGTTACCGGTATAGTCGTAGAACGCAATGATGACATTATAGAGGCTCCCGAAAATTTGGCGGAAGACCCCTATGGCGCTGGGTGGCTGCTGAAAGTGCGCGTTGACAACACCAACGAAGCAGACGATGCTTTCTCGGCCCCGGAGTATCGCAAAATGGTCGAAGGGGAATAGGGCATAGGGAATAGGGCATAGGGCATGGGGCATAGGGCATAGGGCTCGTTGATAATTCCACAATCTGCCAGGGGTTGAAACCCCTGGCTCATAGCACAAGTCGTCTAAAGACGACTGAAATACCAAGCTGTTGCGGGGGGAGTTGCGATAAGTGCAGCTTAATCTACAGTCGTCTTCAGACGACTTTAGCTATGAGACAGGGGTGGAAACCCCTGTCGGACTTTGATACACACAAAAAATCTTGCTTAGTCGTCTTCAGACGACTTTAGCTATGAGACAGGGGTTTCCACCCCTGTCGGACTGTCGCACTTTGATAGACACAGAAAATCTTCCTTGTTTTCTTAGCAAAATGTTACAAACAAAGAAGCAAAAGTCTATTCAGGAGAATCCGCCTTGGTACTCTACAGCCCTCAACTTGAACCCAACCAGCAGCAAAACCTTTCCTCCATTGGTGGTTTTGCGGGCCGGCACATTGGCCCGACACCCAACGAAATCCAGCAAATGCTCAATGTTTTGGGCATTTCCAGCCTTGATGAGTTGATTGACAAAACGGTTCCAGCGGCGATTCGCATTTCTCAACCCTTACAACTTCCCGCAGCGCAAAGCGAGTACAGCGCTTTGGCAGAATTGAAAGAAATTGCTGCAAAAAATCAGGTATTTCGATCCTACATCGGCACAGGATATCACGACTGCATAACTCCCCCAGTCATCCAGCGGAATATCCTAGAAAATCCCGGCTGGTATACAGCTTACACTCCCTACCAAGCCGAAATTGCTCAAGGGCGATTGGAAGCTTTGCTGAACTTCCAAACCATGATAATTGACCTCACGGGTTTGGAAATTGCCAACGCTTCTTTGCTGGATGAAGGGACAGCGGCGGCGGAAGCGATGGCGGTGAGTTACGGCGCCAGCAAAAATAAGGCAAAAGCGTTTTTTGTTTCCCAAGATTGCCACCCTCAAACTATTGAAGT
Source organism: Microcoleus sp. D3_18_C4 (assembly GCF_036702355.1). Classification (NCBI taxonomy): domain Bacteria; kingdom Bacillati; phylum Cyanobacteriota; class Cyanophyceae; order Oscillatoriales; family Microcoleaceae; genus Microcoleus; species Microcoleus sp. D3_18_C4. Next base: position 2,894 of record NZ_JAUBTF010000024.1, on the reverse strand, counting down.
GGTGCAAACTCGCGCTAAGCCCTTGGGAATTGAGGTAATTGTCGGCGACCATCAAAGCTTTGAGTTCGATCGTACAATCTTCGGCGCTCTCCTGCAATACCCCGCCACAGACGGCGCAATTTACGACTATACCGATTTTATTCGATCGGCACACGAAGTCGGCGCATTAGTCACAGTCGCCGCCGACATTTTGAGCCTTTGCTTGCTCACACCCCCCGGCGAATTCGGCGCGGATATAGCCGTAGGAAGCACTCAGCGCTTCGGAGTGCCGATGGGATTCGGAGGGCCCCACGCTGCCTATTTCGCCACGCGAGAAGAGTTTAAACGGCAAGTTCCGGGGCGAATTGTCGGCGTTTCTAAAGATGCCAACGGCAAATCTGCTTTGCGCTTGGCTTTGCAAACTCGCGAACAGCACATCCGCCGCGAAAAAGCTACTAGCAATATTTGTACTGCTCAAGTTTTGCTGGCAGTAATGGCGAGTATGTATGCTGTTTATCACGGCCCGTCTGGACTGAAAGACATTGCTGAGAAAGTATGGAGTTTAACAGCACTTTTGGCATCCGGTTTAAGAAGTTTCGGATACACAATTGGTTCTCAACATTTCTTCGATACTGTGCGGGTAGAATTGGGAGATAAACCGTTGTCAGAAATTCTAGAAGCTGCTAAAGTTCGCAAAATTAATCTCCGAATTTTCGATGATTCGACAGTGGGAATCACTTTAGATGAAACTGTCAGCGTTGAAGATGTGCAAGAGTTATGGAAAATTTTTGCACAGGATAAAGATTATATCAGGCCGGACGGGCAGAAGGCTCTCAACATTCCGCTGGATGCAGACGCATTGAGTGGTTATTTGACTTTACCAGATTTTTGCGATCGCACCAGCAGCTATCTCGCCCATCCAGTTTTCAACAGCTATCATTCAGAAACTGAACTTTTGCGCTATTTGCACCGTTTAGAAGCCAAAGATTTATCGCTAAACACATCGATGATTCCCTTGGGTTCTTGCACCATGAAATTGAATGCAACAGCAGAGATGATGCCGGTGACTTGGGCAGAATTTGGCAAGATACATCCTTTTGCACCCCGCGATCAAACTCGCGGTTATCAAATGATGTTCGTGCAACTAGAACAGTGGCTGGCAGAAATTACAGGTTTTGCGGGAATTTCTTTGCAGCCAAACGCTGGTTCCCAAGGCGAATATGCGGGTTTGTTAGTTATTCGCGAATACCACGAACACCGAGGCGAATCTCACCGAAATATCTGTTTGATTCCCCAGTCAGCCCACGGTACAAATCCGGCTAGCGCGGTGATGGCGGGGATGAAAGTAGTTGCTGTCGAGTGCGATTATCAGGGCAATATTGATGTTGCCGATTTGCGGAAAAAAGCCGAGAAGCACAAAAATGACTTGGCGGCTTTGATGGTGACATATCCATCAACGCACGGCGTTTTTGAGGAAGAAATTAAAGAGATTTGCGATATTGTCCACAACTGCGGTGGACAAGTTTATATGGACGGCGCGAATATGAATGCTCAAGTGGGTTTGTGCCGCCCCGGTGATTTTGGTGCTGATGTTTGCCACTTGAATTTGCACAAAACTTTCTGTATTCCTCACGGCGGCGGCGGGCCGGGAATGGGGCCGATTGGGGTAATGTCTCATTTAGTAGAATTTTTGCCCAGTCATTCTATTCTTAACAGTCAACAGTCAACAGTCAACAGTCAACAAATATCAGTTGGTGCTGTTTCCGCCGCGCCTTGGGGAAGTGCTAGCATTTTGCCTATTTCTTGGATGTACATTCGGATGATGGGAGGAGTGGGTTTAACTGAGGCAACAAAAGTAGCAATTCTTAATGCTAATTACATGGCAAAACGCTTAGCATCTTCTTATCCGGTTTTGTACAAAGGAAAAGCTGGTTTGGTGGCGCACGAGTGTATTCTGGATTTGCGATCGCTCAAAAAGTCTGCGGCTATTGAAGTTGAAGATATTGCTAAACGGTTGATGGATTACGGCTATCACGCGCCCACGGTTTCTTGGCCGGTTGCTGGTACGGTAATGGTGGAACCGACGGAAAGCGAATCGAAGCAGGAATTAGATCGTTTTTGCGATGCAATGATTGCAATTAGAGCTGAAATTGCGGAGATTGAAAACGGTAATGTTGACGCGCAAAATAACGTATTAAAAAATGCGCCGCACACCGCAGAATCTCTGATGGTTGATGAGTGGAATCGTCCTTATACTCGCGCGCAAGCGGCTTATCCGGCACCTTGGACTCGCGAACATAAGTTTTGGCCGGCGGTGGGTCGGATAGATAATGCGTTTGGCGATCGCAATTTTGTCTGTTCTTGTTTACCTATGGAGGCTTACAGTCAAGGTTAAATAAGTCTCTCCGGGGCAATGGGCACCTTACACATATACTCTTGTGGGGTGCTTCTAGCCCGCCAAACAAATAAAATTTAAATGTATAACAGCTTATCAAGCTAGATAAACGCGCCGAAAAAAATGTAATACAAGAATCCCCACATCCCCAGGTAAAATAAAAAATGAATAGACGATTTTTGTGGTTGGCTCCCGAAAATAAACCGCGTTGGATTATCTTATTATTGTTAGGTTTTTTGGCTGCTTTGGGGGTAGTGGCAACAACAGCTTACATCAAAATGGCGATCGCGCAAACTATCGGCCCGGCTTTATCTGTTGATCTTACAGCCGATCGACATCCCATCAGCCCCGACATCTACGGTGTAAATAAAATTAGCACTTGGAACTGCGTCTTTAGAGTATATAAATATGGTTTTATGGCAACTTACCCAGCTAATTCTATGCTGGGGGGGTGACAAAGAGGTCTACGAGATAGACTGTATAAGGGTTGCGGCCCGCATACCTTGTTGATAAAAACGGC
>NZ_JAUBTF010000023.1:0-94912 GCF_036702355.1 Microcoleus sp. D3_18_C4 | reverse complement strand
AATAATTTGACTGAGGGGGCTTTTACTACCGATCGCCTGGAGTTGTTAAAACTTTTATCTGCCCAAATTGCTATTTCTATTGAGAATGCTCAACTTTACAAAAATTTACAGGAGTTTAATCAAAACTTAGAGCAATTAGTGAGCGATCGTACTCAACAATTATCGAACACCCTAGAGGCTTTAAAAGCCACCCAAACTCAGCTAGTCGAATCTGAAAAAATGGCATCTCTAGGAGGATTAGTTGCTGGTGTTGCCCATGAAATTAATACTCCCATCGGAGTGGGCGTCACTGTTGCTTCAGCTTTGGCAGAAAATACCACAGAATTTGCATCTATTTATAAAAGTGGCAAAATGAAGCGCTCGGATTTAGAAGAGTTTGTCGATATTGCTAGTCAAAGCAGTAAAGCACTTCTAATTAACCTAGATCGGGCGGCAGCCTTGATTCAAAGCTTTAAGCAAGTAGCAGTAGATCGCTCTAGCGAAGAACGACGTACTTTCCAGATCAGACCTTATCTTGATGAAATTTTATTACAATTAAAACCAAAGTTGAAAAATAGCCAACATTCGCTTAAAATTAAGGGAGATAGCAAAATAGCTATAGATTCTTATCCAGGAGCATTGTCCCAAGTTGTGACAAACTTGCTAATCAATTCTCTGATTCATGCCTACGAACCAGGGATTTCTGGGGAACTAATCTTTGATTGGGAGCAAGAAGGTAATCGGCTAAGGTTTGAATACGCCGATGAAGGTAAAGGTATTCCCCCAGAAAACTTAAGTAAAATTTTTGAGCCATTCTTTACCACTAAGCGTGGTCAAGGTGGCAGTGGGTTAGGGTTACATATTGTCTATAATTTAGTCACCCAAAAACTAAAAGGTGAAATTGAATGTATCAGTGAGGTGGGAAGAGGAACCAAGTTTATTATTAAATTACCCATGCAAATTGATTCACCAATGTAGATTTCCAATTCCGATTGCCTGGCCAAGATAACTAAGTAAGTTTACCTCCTTAAAAGTAAAATAAGGATGACTGAAAAGGTTGCTGTGTAACTCTTCTCCCTTCTGCCTTTTTCTTAACAGGTTTTCTAACTTCAAACCTAAACATTAGTAAAAAATAAAGGTGTACAGCAATGAAAAGTGATTTTGACGATTTGTTAACTCAACCATCTCCAGAAACAGTATACTTTGCCGAAGTAATCGACTCGGATGACGAGATATTGTTTGCAGATGAAACCACAGAAGAAAAACTGAGTGAAAGCTGGAAAATTTTAGTTGTAGATGATGAGGCTCAAGTTCACACCGCTACCGAAATTTCACTCAGGAAGTTTGTCTTTGAAAATAAATCTTTAACCTTCATTAATGCTTACTCCGCTCGTGAAGCTAAACAGCTAATCCAAGAAAATCCTGATGTTGCCATCATCTTACTTGATGTAATTATGGAAACAGATGATGCTGGCTTAAACTTTGTTAAATATGTCCGCGAAGTCTTAGGCAACCAGTTAGTGCGAATTATTTTACGCACGGGTCAACCCGGACAAGTACCTGAAAAAAGCATTATTATCAATTACGATATTAATGACTATAAAACTAAAACTGAATTAACGACATCAAAGCTATACACTACGATGCTAACAGCTTTGAGAAGTTTTTCTCTAAGTCATAAATTGCAGTCTGAAATAGAGCGACGCGAACAAGTAGAGAAAGCACTCCGTCTCAGTGAAGAAAAAGAGCACCAAAAATCTGTTGCCTTAGAGCATTTTGTCAAAGAACTCCAAGAAACACAACTCCAGCTAGTTCAAAGTGAAAAAATGTCTAGTCTCGGTCAATTAGTTGCAGGTGTCGCTCATGAAATCAACAATCCGGTTAACTTTATTTACGGCAATCTATCCCACGCGAACGACTATATTAAAGAACTCATTAATATGTTGAATCTTTACCAAAAGTATTACCCGCAACCAGAAGCAGAAATTATCCATGAAATAGAAGATGCAGAGTTGCCATTTATCATAGATGATTTACCAAAATTGCTTTCTTCCATGCAGTTAGGGATCGAACGCATTCGCAATATTGTTCACTCTCTACGCAATTTTTCGCGGTTGGATGAAACTGAAATTAAATCAGTAGATATCCACGAAGGCATTAATAGCACTTTGCTGATCTTACAGCACCGACTAAAGGCTAAGTCTGATCGGCCTGCTATTAATGTGATAAAAGACTATGGTGCATTGCCGCTTGTGAACTGTTATGCCGGTCAGCTCAATCAGGTGTTTATGAACCTTTTAGCGAATGCTATAGATGCTTTAGAAGAGCGGCTAAGTAGAGAAGATGGTGCAGTTTTTCACCCCCAGATTTTGATTCGGACTGAAGTTGTACCCGGCAATTCGCATGACAATATTAGCTCGGCTTCCCACATCCTGGTAACAATTTCTGATAATGGTGTGGGCATGACAGAAACAGTTCGTGCTAAACTTTTCACTCCCTTTTTTACTACTAAACCCATAGGAAAAGGTACAGGCATGGGATTGTCCATCAGCCGAAAAATTCTGATAGAAAAACACTGCGGTCAATTGGAGTGTATTTCTACGCCAGAGCAGGGAACGCAATTTATTATTGATCTGCCGACTATCTGTAGAGCCACTAAGATCGCTGTAGCGAATGCCTAGAAAACTTATCTGGCTGAATTGATTGATCATATAGCAATCCTTGCAGGAGTCGTAAACTTTTTACCCCACCCCAACCCTCCCCTTATCAAGGGGAGGGAGTAAGAAATTCACAAATGATTTAGGATTGCTATATATCGGTTTTCAGTTGCATGAGAATAAGGTAATTGCTAATTCCTCATTCATCGGAATTCTGACAAAATTTTTTCCCGCAGCAAGTCCCCCCTTTGCTGGGGTGGGGACTTGCTGCGGCTTTAGCCACATTCTTCTAACTTAATTGTGTTGGTTTGCAATATATTTTTTAACAATCTCTTCCGAGGCGTTACCAACTGTGCCGTAAAAATACAGTATATTCCATGTATATTTAGTACGCTGCATTCCGTAGAGAAGCAGAAAAAATGAAAATTTATGGGATCGAGTTTCGTAAAAAAATAGTCAAAGCTGATGAAACCGGTGATACATCAATTAGGGCGGTGTTGAATTGTTGAGCGCGTAAATACAAGATTAACACATCCTGATAGCTCGTTTGACAGGAAAAACTTTTTGTTATTCTACATCAGGTAACAAGTTGCTCAGACATTCCCTTCGATTATTAATTCACTATCTAAAATTGGCTAATCTTCCGATGCCATATCAAAATCAAATAAATTATTTTGGTTCTATGCGCTCGCCGGCGTTGCTTAGTTATACCCTAATTTATAAACGCCTTTTTTTGTAAAATAATCTGGGCGCTCAACGTTCTTCCCTATGCCGTAAATGCCGCCCGATTTCTTGATGACATACGTGCCAAAAATACAGTGCTAAATTCAGAAGAGCTAATAATTTAGTGCCATCTTCTAACATCGCGTGTACTCCTAGACTTTGAGACTCAAAAATATCCTCAAACCGTGAGATAGCAAACAAGACGAATGCTACGACTAATGGCAGGTAAGGAGTGGTTTTGATGTCTCTCCAAAACTTAACTCCGTAAAAAAAAACAGCACTACCATAACAGAAATAAATTAATTTGCTAGATATTCCCAACCCAGAAAGCATCAAAGTCATCCGAAACCTGTCATCTAGGAAAAAGACTCCGAGTAGTAAAGCACTAAAAAATAAGAACATCCCCGATCTACTCCGCGGCTCTTTTTGGCGCAGCACTCCGAAAGTAAATGCACAAATTGCGACTGGGGTGCACCAGAGGACTTCGGAAACTCCGGTGAGAATTCCTTCGTAAGGGAACCAGAAATTAAAAGGGTCGCTAAACAGGCGTTCAACTCCGTCTCCCTGGTTGTTGAGTTTTGCGTATACGCTCAGCCCGCCCAAAATCAGAAAAGTCAGAATGTTAAAAGCAGCTAAAAACCGTACACGAAAAAAGTGTTTTTTGAAAATTTCTAAAGAATTTGACAACTTGGGAATTTTATCGAATAAAGGTAGATGCTTCATAAAAAATGTCTCTAAGCAATAGAGTTCGTTACTTATTCACTGGTAGCCAAACCACAAATGTAGTGCCGCGATCGGTTGAATATAAATGAGTTTCCGCCGATGGCAGCCATTCAGGATTGACTGGGGAAAATACTTCTATTTCTCCTTGCATTTGGCGGACTAAATCGCGGGCGATCGCCAAACCCAATCCTGTACCCGGAATTTCTGTCTGCGCTTTTTCTCCCCGGTAGTGCCGCTCAAATAAATGCTCTAAATCCTGGGGAGGAATGCCGGAACCTGTGTCGCTGACGGCAACTGCTATGGCAGGCAATTGGCTGTATCCTGCCCGATCGCCATCCGCTGCTTTGTACCGGACTTTAATATAAATTTGGCGGCCGGCAGGGGTATATTTCAAAGCATTGTCAATTAAATTGCTCAAAACTTCGCGCAAAGCTCGATCGTTCGCTGAGACTGGTGGCAAATTCGCCTCCAGGTCGGCGACCAATTTCAGATTCCTTTCAGATGCGATCGCCTCGGCGGAATTTAACAGCGGTTTTAAGACTTCTGTAACAAAACAGGATTCCTCCAAATTGGCCACAGGTGACAGCGACAGAGGAGAATGCCGGATTGATTCCACATTGGACATGGCTTTTTCTGAAGTGCCCGATCGCAGTTTTAGATGTGCTTCGCCGGTGTCAACAGTTCGATCGAACTGGCCCAGCAACTCTTGTAGCCGATCGCTCTCTCGGACAATACTAAAAGCCACATTGCGGTTTTTGTCTTCCGGTACCAGCCGCCGCGCTAACAGCTTGCCAAAAGTTCGCAACGCTGTCAGCGGACTTTTGAACTGGTGCAGCAAATTGTGCATCGTGTCGTAAACCTGAGCCTGGATTTGTCGGGCCGAACCCAATTCCTGCTGCATCCACTGCGATCGCTGGTCTAAAATGCAGGCTAGGGCTAAGGTGCGAGCAATTTGTTGTATTTGAGCCTCTTCTCGCTCGTTCCAAGGCCTGTCTTGCCGACCGCTGACTAGGAGTCCCATTACAGCTCCCTCGTGTATCAGAGGCGTCACAATTTGCATCCGCTGCTGCCACAAATTCTCCGGGCCTTGGCACTGATGGGAACTCCGCTCCTTACCCGGAAGTCGATCGGGTGCGATCGCCTCTACCGTTGATTCTTCCACAGGCCGAACAGGCGGCGCCAGCAGTCGCGGTACCGGTTTCACTGTCGAGCTTTCGGAAGATTGCAACCTCAACCCCTGATTTTCTTCCAATTCGGCTGAGGTTTCTGGGTAAACTGCGATCGGCACCAACTTTGCTTCGCTGCCTTCTACCAACTCTTGTGTCAGGTATACTGCGCTGAATTTCGCTCCCAAACTAACGGCGATAGCCACCTGCGAACGGCAAAGTTTGACAAATTCTGAACTGGCTGGCATTAACATGAGCGCCACATTAAGATATCTAACGGAATTTTAAGTAAATTACAAATGATCGGCGGCCGATTACTGATGAGATACTTCTCGATTTCAGATTTATTCCCTTTGATAGAAGGCAGCTATGTTGAAGGCATGGGGCTTTCATGAACCAACATTGCCCCGCATCGCCCTCCGCGCAGCTTCCACAGATCCCCAAGCTGGGCTTTTGGCGGAACTTGCGGCCCACCATAGCACAACCGCTACACTTTTGTCGATCGGCACGAATGTTAAGATTATGTCGATATATTAAAAACAGTTGAAATTTTGAGCTAGAACGGATATACTGGCCTCGGATTTGGTAGCTATCATTACAACCTGTCTGCTCATACTGTCTGCTCACAGAGGAGGTAAAGAAATTGGCCAGGAGACGCAAACGCAAGAGTCGCCGCCGACAAGAAGGACGCAGAATTTTAGAGTGTGTGCCTCAATATAGCATCGAGAGCGGCGAAGATAAACCCGTAACAGCGGCTCGCAAGTTCATCCATGCAGAAGGCATTGCTCCCCCAGCTTTGCTGTTAGTCAAGCGTAACGAGCATACCACTGACAGATACTTCTGGGCTGAAAAAGGTTTATTTGGAGCCCAATACGTAGAAGAGAACCATTTCTTGTTTCCCAGCTTAAAGGTGATGTTGGAAGCTACCACAGAAAAAATTCCTGTGGTGTCAGCCAGCCGCGCATAGCTCAAAATGTTTAGCTCAAAACATTGACAGCAATGTTTTTCTAAGTTTTTTAACAAAAGCGCGAGAGTTCTCATTGTCTGGAGAGTGCCAACTGAAATTTCTGCGAAAAGTCCTTAGAAATTAGGGTATAAGGAGCCATCGCAACAGGCGTGATCGCAGCCCAAGGGCGATCGCCACAATTGGCACTTTCACGATAATGGTTTTTTTTTGACTGTTTTGTCGATCAAATTTGTCGATCGAACAAGTGGCTCAAAAAAACAGCCACGGGTTGATCAACTAGAGAGCCGCTTTTGAGTCATGGGTTTGTCAGCTCGAAGTCTAACTACGGCATCTAGCATATCAAAAAACGTTCCGCGTCAAACTTTTAATCGATCGGTTTCAAATCTAAAGCTTTTTGCATGGCTGCTAGTTCATCGCGGTGAGCTCTGACAGTAACAAAGCTCTTGGTTGGGCTTCCCGACTCAGCAACTGATTCGAGTTTGAGGGAGACTTGCTCAGAGCGTCCAGCTTTTTTCCAGTAAAATACCCCCGCCAGCGGGGACAGCAGTACCAAAGCTAGGAAAATTTGACCCTGCTGAGGAACTAGCATTCCCAAAACCAGTCCCAAGCACAGAGTGCCACCTGCACTCAGCAGAGTTAGAAAAATAGCTAGAAACCAACTCGGCCGCACAAAACCCTCAAACGTGACTTTATAGTTGGGGGCATCGACGGCTGCAACTCGGTAAGCTCTATCGGCAAAATACTGTTGTAAGTCGGTTAACAGTGACTCTTGGGCGCTCTCGGAAGCCAGCTTGACTTGTTCGATGCGATCTTTGACTGAAGCCTTGATGAAGAAAAACAAGCCTACGGCCAACAGCAGCGTCAGCACAAAGGTAGAGGGAAGAACAGCAGTATCCATTGGTAGAAGTTTGTGTAATTGAAATTATCTACTATTACTTTACAGAACTTTACATAAGAAAGCGATCGAGGACTTACGCAGACACTTTTTTATCAAAATTCGCAGAAAGCTTCTTATGCAAGGCGTTTTGCTCTCCATCACCCAATAATTCCCATATCTCCCCATCATCCCTAATTCTTAAGTGACAATGCGTAAGTCCTGACGTAGTGTCGCTGCTTTAATCGCTGTGTGGCGATCGAGCAAAGCGAAGGCAATCGGGCAAATCGCTTTGCAAGTAGCGCCAGCATCTCCAGGGTTTAGGCATCCGATTCCAACTCGGCTAACCTGTGTGACCAGTTTCTAAGGCGCGGGAACGACGCTCTGACGAGCCGTTTCCCTGACCAATGTACTCATGCCAGAGACGAGCGAGGTCTTGAGCTTGGTGACGCCACTCAGGGAGGATTTGATACATCCGGCGGGGGCGGCCGCGTCCTTCTACTTTTTTCCAGTAACCGGTGATTACGGCTTCATCTTCGAGGAATTTCAGAGCGCTGTAGAGAACGGTATCAGATAGTCGGTAGATGGGGAATTCCCTCTCTAGTTGGCCAATCAGTTCTGTACCGTAGGAATCTCCGCGCAATAACACGGAGAGAATGTAACACACAGCTAATTCCTTGTTTAGATAAACAGGAGGGGGGTCTTGAAAAAATTGATAGATATGTTCAAACTTCATCTGTCTTGTCCGCTGGAAACTCTCGTGATACCGTCAGGTTAACGGGAGAGGAAAGCGGGGCGGGGTGTGCCGCTTCCTAATGATTAAGTGGGATACCGGGGAAACAGAGGTGCAGTATTTCCCCAGTGAATGTTGATGGCCCCAAAGGCTTGTCCTGCACTTCGGTAATGTTTGCCTGCGCCTTGGTTGAGCAGCGCTGACGTAACGCCGCTTACTAACTTCCTCTTCCAATCTATCGCAGCGACTATTGTCAAGTGTGCGATCGCCTGCAAGAATTGGCAGTTACTTTGGGAGTTAGTGTTTTAACTGAATTTGCCGTTGATGTTTGCGTTCTAGCTTGGCTTTAAACCGAACTCAGGCCTAACATAGCCCGCAGTGTAAAAGTTAGAAAGACAAAAGTCGCTACAATCGAACTAATCAGGGCGATCGCACTTGTCGGTCGATCGAGCAGGGGTTTGAGTCGCTCGAACAGGAAAAAGAAAATTCCCAGACATATCGTAATGAAAAAGCGCGGGTAGCGAGAGACGTTATTAATAAAATCTTGCATGGGCTTGGTGGGGTAAAGTGTCACAGCACGATCTTTGAGTGGTAACACTTGTGAGCGAGTTAGACAATTTTGGCACAGCCGGAGCTAAATCTGCCGATCGGGCGATCGGGCATTTTTGCCGGCGAGGCTGACATATATAATTCTAACGAAAACTTTTCGCCGATGGCTCCAGCACTCTCTGTTTAATGCCACGCCACCTCCGGTAAGAACTTCTGAAGTATGTCTATTGAGTTCTAGTTGTGATAAATATTATAGGGCCGTTATTTCTAGATAAATGTCTGCTGCCGCACCTTCTTTCGTCTTGCCACGTCCCTTTCTGAAATGGGCAGGAGGCAAAACTCGGTTGATTGGACAATATCAACCTTATTTTCCTGAAAAGTTCACAACTTACTACGAGCCTTTTTTGGGTGGCGGAGCTGTATTTTTTTACTTAGCACAGCAGCACCCTGGTTTGCAAGCTGTTTTAACAGATATTAATCCTGAGTTGATTAATGCTTATCGCTGTGTCAGGGATAAAGTTGAGGAGCTGATTCTACTTTTAGAGGATCATCAGTTAGAACATACCAAGAACAATAAAGATTATTATTACTGGGTGCGATCGCGCTCCTACAAAACAGATACAGAAAAAGCAGCACGCCTGATTTACCTAAATAAAACTTGTTACAACGGCCTCTACAGAGAAAACTCAAAAGGTGAATTTAATGTTCCCATAGGTCGATACAAAAATCCTAACATTTGTCAAGCAGATTTACTGCGATCGGTCTCATCTTTACTCGCGCCCGCTCAAATTGAAGTCAGAAAATTCGATGAAATTTTGGATTTTGCTACCAGCAGCGAAGACTTTGTTTATTTTGACCCCCCTTATTATCCCATCAGTGCCACCAGTAACTTCACGACTTACAGCCGGGATAATTTCAAAGAATCGGAACAGATTAAACTGAGAGATATTTTTGCAGAACTTGCAGAACGGGGCGTGAAAGTTATGCTGTCTAATTCTAACTGCGATTTTATCGAAAAAATCTACAGCGATACTCCACTTTTCCCAAATAAATCTCTGCCAAAACTCATTGAAATCTCAGCATCTAGGGGAATTAATTCTAATAGTTTTAAGCGCGGAAAAATCAAAGAATTATTAATAGGTTTATTTTAAACCTTACTTAAGCAAACTCTCTAATTAAGCATATTTTGTAGGAGCAATACGTAGTTTCCTCACACGCGGCAAAGTTCCGCAAGTTCTGTTATAGATATTTGTTAGCCCAGGTAATAAAACCTTCGAGCTTGTGAACTGCCAACAGATTTGGATTGTCAGGAATTTGTTTTTTAAACCAGTCGATCGAACCTTGCCTCATACCGTCACCACCCACTATAACAATAGTAGGAACCCGATAACAATTTTTAATATTTAAATTTAGGTAAGGATACTTCTCGTCTACTGAACCTTTGTCTTCTTGCCACTTGCACTCAACAATTAGACCCCGAGAAAACCCACCGGAATTAACAATGTAAAAATCGACATTTATTTCAGTTTCATAAATGCTAGACCCGATATAAACCTGTTTAGCATATCGCTTGGGATTTTCAGTAGAGATTAAGAGCCACTCTAGCTTGCGCTTTTTCGGCAACTGGGGACATATTTCGAGATATCCGTGGCCTCTCAACGTACCTTCTACAGTTGTTTCTAAAACAAAACCAGTTTTATTGGCTCTACAACCCCTATTCATTTTGTTGGCTCCTGAATATAATCTGAATTAAGCCGATCGCACTTGAATCACCCCTCGGTCAAAAACCCGCTTGTCAGTACCAATAGAACTGACAAACATCCGGTCTTCATAGACATCAAACGTCGCAAAACTCAGGCGGCTAGCAGAATACTCCGTCCACTCAGAACGCCCCACCGGACGAGTGCCCCCGCCGGCACCGCAAATTAAATAAGTCGTACCGTTAATCGATCGAGTGCGTTCGTAACTGTGCTCGTGTCCGTTGATATAAAGCTGCACGCCGTACTTTTGAAACAAAGGCGCCAAAGTCTTAATAAAAGGTTGATTCGATCCGTAGACGCCAGAGGAATAAATCGGGTGGTGACCGAACACAACTTTCCAAGATGCCGTGCTCTGACTCAACTCTTTTTCCAGCCAAACAAGCTGATTTTTCCAATCCGCATTGTGATTGGTATCTAAAGCAAAAAACTGTACCGGATCGCGCCGAAAAGTATAGTAGCGACCTTGCATATTAAAACCCGCATATTTAACTTGCGGATCGCCGTTAGCAGTGCGGATGTCGTGATTTCCCAGACAAGCATAAAATTTTACGCCTTGCTGCAATAAGGGCTGATAAGGCCGCTCGAAAACAGCATTAATTTTTTCAATTTCGCCGTTGTTGTAGATATTGTCGCCGGCGAGAACAGTAACATTAAAAGGGTTTTCCCGGTGATATTGCGCCATCGCCTCAGCTACAGCATACTGACCTTCAGCGCCGGTACCGGTGTCGGCCACCGAAATAAAGCGTAAAATAGGCTGTGAGGCCGGCAAAGGGACGATCGCCCTTTCTGCCTCAACGTTAGAAGCCACAGCAGCATCGGTGTCTGTACCCCAGGAAGTCCGAAGCTGAAACATTTTCCAGACTCCGGCAAAACCTAAGCTGCTGAGACTGCCTAAAATTAGAAAGTGACGGCGTTTGATGCTCATTTTGATTCAGTTACAACTAAGTTAAATGATAAATTAAGGTTGAGATGGCTCAATTAAAATTTATCGCGTTTAGATATATTTGCAACGCCCCAAAGCAGAGAAAATGTCAGAAGAACAACTAAACCAGTCAACTCCAGAACCCTCTCAATCTCCGACACCGCAGGTTGATTCGGCTGCAAAGTCTGCCCCCACTGGCAGCAAAACTCAAAATGCCAGCAGCGCTGTTCCCAAAAATCAGACAATCAAAGCTTTGATGGCCTCGATTGGGAATTTGGGAAAAAAAGGCAAAAAATTAGCAGCAGAACCCCCGTTGCAGGCCCAAAAGCCGATCGCGCCCACCGCTTCTGACTCAGCAACAGTAACTCCTCCCGCTGTTGCTGTGGAAGTTAACAGCGTGCCGCCAAAAGTTGCTGTAAAAGTTGATAAAAAGCCTGTATCCCAACGCAGGGAAGGGAGTTTTTTAGAGAACATTGGTGTACTTTGGCAAAGTATTGTACGGCTAGTGCGATCGCTACTGCCACCATCTGCCAACGAGAAGCTGTCCGATCCAATTTTAAACGCCGCCATAGCAGCAACTCTTATCGTTGTAGTCGGTGTAACTTTCAACAGTTTCTCAGCAAAACCGCCGGAGAAAGTAGCAAAAGTGCCTTTGCCAGCAGCGCAGCAGTCGCCGCCAACGTTTGGTGATTTTATGGCATCGGGAACGCCAAAATCGCCAGAGGCGATCGTACCATCTGAGCCAATCTCTACTAAATTCAAAAGCAAGTTGCCCGATTTAGTGGCTCCAGAAAAACCCCAACAAGTAGAACTTATCCCACCGCCACCGCTGACGCCCGAACAGTCTCTGATTGCTGCGATTCAAAATCAAGTTACTGACATTAAGAATCGACTGGGCGGCGGTTTAGTTGAGTCTGTTCAAGCTAATTTTTCCAGCAGCATTTTGACAGTAAAAGTCGCTGAAGATTGGTACAAACTCAGCGAAGTTGAGCAAAATCAACTAGCAAAGAAGATGTGGAAGGAGGCTAACTCACTCGATTTCAGCAAGTTAGAAATTGCCAACATGGAAGGAAAGTTAATAGCTAGAAGTCCGGTTGTTGGTTCGGAAATGATTATTTTAGACAGAGGGATTAATTAGAATTTAAATAGTCTGTATCTGTACACCATCTTACCAGCCTTACAGTCCAGGACGCAGAACCTAATTATGTAGGGTGTTGCCTGCATACCTTATGGCTGTTGATTTGTTTGAGAAATATCGAACTTTTCCAAACTCCGACAGAATGCTACCATTCAATTAATAACGTTTGAGGAAAATTGAAAAATGACAATTTTAACTCAAGTCGAACAACTAGAAATTGAATATCCCAGCAGCGACGGAGAGCCGATGGCTGAAAGCGACATCACGCGCGATTACATTACTTACAGCATTGAAGCGGTCAAGCTTTACTTTCAAGAACGTTCTGATGTTTATGTGTCAGCCAATTCTTTCATATATTATGAAGAAGGGAACAATCAGGCAGTTGTGGTCCCGGATGTTTATGTGGTGTTTGGAGTAGCCAACCGCAAAAGGGATAATTATAAAGTTTGGGAAGAAGGGGGAATTACTCCAGATTTTGTCCTAGAAATTACTTCGGAAACAACTCAGACGAAAGACCAAGAAATTAAACCGGAAATTTATCGGGCTTTGGGAGTTAGGGAATATTTTCAGTACGATCCGTCGGGAGATTATCTGAATCCGATTTTACAGGGAGTACGTTTGATAAATAATCAGTACGAGCCGATTGCAGCCAACAATATCGCTTTCGATACGCTGTGGTTGTTCAGTGAAGTGCTGGGACTGGAATTGCATATAATTTCAGGAGAATTGAGGTTTAGAGTTCCTGAAACGGGTGAGTTTTTGAAGACTCACAAGGAAGAGAACCTGGGACGACTGGGGGAGCAACAAGCACGACTGGCAGCGGAGTCAGCTTTGCGATCGCTCGTAACTCAACTCTTAAATTCTGGGAGGAATCTGGAACAGGTGGCGCCAATGATGAATTTATCGACTTTGGAAGTGAGACGGTTGGTAGGGGAAAATTTTTGATCGATCGCACTTTTCCCAGATATCAAGAATAGTGCGATCGAACTATGGGACAAAATGAGAACAGTCAACAGTCAACAGTTAATAATTAACTAATGACTATAGAGGCTTATTAGTAGGTTTAAAACCCTGCTTTTGAAAATAGGTTCTAAATACCTCTTGAGCAATTGGTGCCGCCGATACAGAACCAAATCCGCCGCCTTCAACTATAACTGCGATCGCAACTTCCGGTTTGTCAGCAGGAGCAAAACCCACATACATAGAATTGTCAGGATGACCGGGCATTTCCACCGTCCCAGTCTTACCAGCACTTAAAGGAATAGTACCATCATTCATGCGTTTGCCGGTACCTTTTTTCACCACGTCAATCAATCCCTGGCGAACAACATTCAAAGTTGCAGGCTTAATACCTGTGGGAACTTTTTGGGTAATAGGAGTGTTGGTTTGAGAAGCCAATAAATGCGGCTGAACTCGATAACCGCCATTAGCAACAGTTGACACCATCACAGCCAATTCTAGGGGAGTACAAAGTACCAAACCTTGACCGATCGACATCGTTACTGTATCGCCAACGTACCAATCTTCCCCATACATTTTCTGTTTCTCTGCGGGTATCGGAACTTGACCGTGATTGGCGGATTCTAACCCCAAAAGATCTAAATTAATAGTACCGCCAATACCCATTTTTTTAGCTGCTTTCGCCATTTCTTCGGGGCCTGCAGCCATACCTACTTGATAGAAAAACGTATTGCTGCTGTAGGCTAAAGCATCGCGGAAACCGATAACGCCGTAACCGCCGCTGTGTTCGTTAAAAGAAATTCCGCCGATGTTAATTGACGAAGAAGTTCCTAAAGTCGAGTCAGGAGAAAACTTGCCAGACTCCATCCCGGCTATAGCAGTGACAATTTTAAAAGTGCTACCGACTGGATAACCTTGAACTGCTCGATTTAAAAACGGTTTTTCTGGCCCTTGCAGTCGATCCCATTCTGTTTGAGTCACCTTGCGGGTGAAAATATTGGGGTCAAATGTCGGCCAACTAGCCATTGTTAAAAGAGCTCCGGTTTTTACGTCGATCGCCACAACTGCACCCAGGCGATCGCCCAAAGCTTTTTCCGCAGTTTTCTGCATATCTAAATCTAAAGTTAGCTGCACCGGTTTGCCGGGAATAGGGTCTTTTACACCTAAATCTTGGATTTCTTCGCCCTTAGCATTCACCTCGATTAAACGGTTTCCCCAAACGCCCTCTAAAGTTGAATTGGCTAATTTTTCAACTCCCATTTGACCGACGAGCATCCCCATCGGATATGCAGGATTAGCTTTTAATTGCTCTAAACTAGCTTCGCCGACGTATCCCAAAAGGTGAGCTGCTAATTGCTGGTGGGGATTGTCTCGGCTCGATTCTACGCGAATTTCAACTCCCCGCAAAGTATTAGCTTGTTCTCCCAAAGCGACGAAAGTACCGACATCGATATCTTTACTAATTCGCACTGGCAGGGCTGATCTGTAGCCAGCTACATCGATTTTTTTGATAATTTCGGCCGCGGGAAGTTTGACGATCGGGCCCAGTGTAGCGGCGATCTCTTGCCACTCCTTGGCCGATCGCTCTTTTGGCCACACATAGACCGATCGAGATACGCGGCTGGCCGCAAAAATTTTGCCGTTGCGGTCTAAAATTTGACCGCGAGTCGCTGGGACTGAAACAGGGCGAATGCGGTTATTTTCCGCCCGCTGTCGGTTGTAGGCTCCCTGTACCAGTTGCAATTCGGCTAGACGAAATATTGGTAGCGCCATCAAGGAAGTGACGAGCAGCATAAAAATCATAACTTGGAGCGATCGGCTGCGTTGCCGTGAAGCATTGTCCAAGCCATTTTTGTCGAATCGGACTTTAGAGTTAAAAGAAAAATCGCCAGCCATATTAATTAATCTGCTCTTTTTATTCAACTAACAGGTTGATACGGTTCCCATCCGGATGATTGGGCAGATGATTACAGGGATTATAACTCCTAACTCTTTAGTAACAGACATAAATTCTGTCGATTGGCAGACGAATCAGCCGGATTGTTTAAGTAAGATATATAAGATGTATGTTAAATATCAAGTTTTTTTGACAATTCAACTGTTAAGGAGGTAGGGGCGCTGTGGAACCGATCGATTTTTTGATTGCTTGGCTCGTGACGGGTAGCAGCTTGCTGCTAATTTCTCAACTGCCGATCGGCGTAGAAATTGATAGCACACCGAAAGCAGTAATTTCCGCTGCGGTTTTGGGAATGTTGAATGTTTTAATTTTGCCAATTCTGAAAGCAGTTTTTTTCGTGCCGAACCTACTGACGCTGGGATTGCTTTCCGGCGCGTTTGCTTTTGTCATGAACGTGATTGTTTTTGCCTCGGCTGCGAAGTTAGTGGAAGGATTTAGTTTGCGGATGGGCCTTTGGAGCGCGGTACTGGGGGCGATCGCCTTGGCTGTAGTTAGCAGCTTTATCAACGGCGCACTGATTTAGTAACTTCCCCTGATAAAGGGCGATAGAAATCGCCCGATATTTCCCACCCTTAGCAGGCGCGTTTCCTGTGCCTACAAGCCATTTCTATCGCCCAATATTTCTTCTCCCTTCTTCCTTCAATCCGTTACATCCGTTAAACAATCCGTTGCCGAACTTCCTTCAATCCGTTACATCCGTTACATCCGTTAAACAATCCGTTGCCGAACTTCCTTCAATCCGTTACATCCGTTAAACAATCCGTTGCCGAACTTCCTTCAATCCGTTACATCCGTTACATCCGTTAAACAATCCGTTGCCGAACTTCCTTCCCCATCAGCGACTTATAGGCTGTCACCTTAAGATCAATCCCAGTAATATCTGTCCCCACAACAACAGCCATCGCTCCTAAATCCAAGGCTTTTTTAGCCATTTCCGGCCCCGATATCCCGCCTTCGCAGATAACGGGAACCTTAAGCTTTTCTACCATTTCCGCAAGCAAATCAAATCCCGGCGGCGAAAAATTTTCCGTCTGAGCAGTGTAGCCAAAAAGAGTAGTTGCTACAGTATCTGCACCAGCTTCGGCTGCCGCAATCGCAGCTTCTATTGTATCTACATCCGCCATCACTAATTTGCCCAATTCGCTGTGAATTCGCGCGATTAATGTCTTTAAGTCTTCGCCGCGAGGACGGTTTCTCTCAGTAGCGTCAACGGCGATAATATCGGCTCCAGAATCGGCGATCGCCCGCGCGTCTTCAAACCGAGGAGTAATGTAAATCTCGCATCCCGGCAATTGCTGCTTCCAAATCCCAATTATGGGAGCGGATATCTGTTTTCGCACCGCTGCAATGTGAGCCGGAGTGTCAATCCGCACGCCCGATGCACCTCGATTGATGGCGGCTTGAGCCATTGCCACAATTACGATCGGATCGTGCAGCGGCGAATCAGCAGGTGCTTGACAAGAAACAATTAATCCTGTAGGAATTTGACAATTAATCATAGCGAATTGGGGATGGGGAATTGGTAATTGGGAATTACAAATTATACCAGTTCAAAAAAAAGAATGTAACTGTAGACCAGATCCCAACCCATATCCAATGAGTCATTCCAAAATCTAAAATCTAAAATCTAAAATCTAAAATTGTATTACCCATTACCAGTACCGGCCATTAAAAAAATAATTTTGTCAAGCAATTGCTCAGGATGAATCGGTTTAGTCAAACAATCGTTAGCTCCCGCCGTCACGAAAGATATCCGCTCTGGCGGAATTTCATTAGCGCTTAAAGCTAGAATCTTGATATTTTCAGTAGCGGGTTTTTGGCGCAGTTGGTGAATTATTTCGCAGCCATTCATACCGGGCAAACGCATATCGACAATCACAGCATTCGGCTGCAAAAGTTCAATTTGCTCCACCGCCGCAGAACCTTCAATCATCCACACCACTTGCAGTCCTGCGGCTGTCAGGATATCGCAAATCAGCATAGCAGTTTCTTCATCTTCTTCCACGAGTACGAGGCTGCCCCGCGAGGAATAATGCAGCGGTAAAGATGAATTAGATTTTTCATATGTGAATTTGGTGGATTCATCTTTGGTTATACTTTGGATGGGTATAAAAACGGTAAAAGTAGAGCCGACATCAACTTTAGAGTTGACTTCGATCGCACCGCCGTGAAGCTCTACTAACTGTTTAGTTAAAGCCAATCCCAGACCTGTGCCGCCGTATTCGCGGCGGTAGGGAGAATCCAACTGCTGGAATTTTTGAAACAACAGCGATCGCTGATCTTCGGGAATTCCAATGCCGGTATCTTTGATTTGAAAAACAGCGGTGCTGCCAGCAGGTGCAATACCGGAATGTCGCACTTCCGGCGTTCGATTTTTATCTTCTGTCACCCAAACTCGCAGGATTACTCGCCCGCCTTGGGGAGTAAATTTAATCGCATTTCCTAAAAGATTGAAGAGAATTTGTCTCAAGCGGCGCGGGTCAGCGATGAAACGATCGCACTCTTGTTTTATTCGCTGTTCTTGCAGCAGTTCCACGCCTTTAGCCGCAGCTTTTTCTTTGAGGGCGTGCAGGCTCTGAGAAGCTAATTTAGAAAGTGAAAATTCACTAATTTTTAATATTGCTTTTCCCGCTTCTACTTGCGATAAATCTAAAATATCGTTAATTAATTCTAATAAGTGGTCGCCGCTGTCTCGGATAGTTTGCAGGTACTGCCGCTGCTTTTGTATCGGCACTTCTTTGCTGCCAACTTTGCCGTAAGACCACCGCAACAGCGTGTCGGAAATGCCGATGACGCAGGTGAGGGGAGTCCGCAATTCGTGACTCATAGCTGCCAAAAATTCGCTCTTGGCGAGGCTGGCCGACTGGGCGGCGACCAGTGCATCGCGCAGTTCTCGCGTGCGCTCTATTACGCGCTGTTCTGAGGTGCGCTTTTGCTGCTGAACTTGTGCATAAAGTTCGGCTTGGTAAATGGCGATCGCCAAATGTTCTGCTATTTGTCGCAAAAAAGTTTTTTTGCTTTCTTCCCACTCCCGAAAAGTACACTGGTGGGCAATTAGCAGCCCCCACAAGTCATCTTGAACTACGATCGGCACTAGCAACTTTGCCCGCACCTTGGCCCGCCGCATCAACTCTAAAAAACAAGGCTGCGAAGAGTAAGTTGTTTCCACATCCGCGACGCACAAAGCCAAACCTTTGCGATATTTCTCTCGGTCAATGACTCCATTGGTAAAACATTGCGCGCCATCACTAAAATTCAGTACAGACGAGATAGCGTCATTGGCTAAAGCTTCGTAGGTAACGCGACCTAAATACAAGTAAGACCCGGAATTTTCTGGGATTTCGCCAGACCCAGAAACCGCCGTAGGTCTTTCTTTCGCTAACTGGATCTTGTGCGGTGCTGGCACTTTTTCAAATTGATAAATTAACAGGCGATCGACCTCCAAAAACTCTCGCACTTGCTCGACTGCTTTTGACAAAATTACAGGCAATTCCAAACTCTGGCGGATTTGAGTTGTGACCTGATTCAAAAGTCGCTCTTGTTCGAGCTGCTGCTGCAAAGCATCTTCTACTGGCTGACAAAATGAAATACAGGGACTGGCAATTTGTAATTGATTGACGGCTTCAGCAATCTGGCTTTGTAGCGTTTCTGGATCTATAACTTTGGGCGCGGATTTTCCCTCTATTTCTGTTTGGCTGTGTAGGGGCGGGCGATTATTTGGGCTGGCATTGGCAGCGAGAATATCCAGCAAATTTAGGGTGAATTCGCTTTGAAGAACGGCCGAGTTAATCTGTATATTTTTAATTGCTTGTTTGAGGGCGCGAATGTCAATTTGCCACGAAGGTGCGGGCGTTATTTCTGCGAGTTTGTCTGCGAGGGGAGACAGGAAATCGGCGATCGCCCCGGGGTCGAAAGTCAACTGCACATTCAATTGCGAATGGAAATTTTTTTCGCTGTGCTTGTGTCCGTTTGTTGCGAACTCATCTAATAGATTGCCCCGCAGCAGTGCGCTAAAATGCTCTGATACCACTGCTGCAAACCTTTCCGACGAATTTTCCAGATTGTGAGAATCAGCGATCATCGCATCGTCGGTCAGCCAAATCGCCCCTGGGAGTTCAGCCATTTGCTGTAACAAGTGGTAAGCAGCCTCAAAGGTTGCTAGGGGCAAAGTCCGATGTAAGGTTTTTGGTTTCAATCTAGATATTTTCCCGGTTGTTTTAAAGAACAAAATATGAATGCCCTTGTTGTGAGGACGGAACCCGTGGCACAACAGGTGCGGCCGATCCAACAGACTTGAGATGACAGTAGTCAGAAAGTAGGTAATAGAAGGCCCCGGAGCCAGAGAGCTTATTTCTCCCTATCATTGTTATTACTTGAAACAATCTTATTCCAGTATAATATTAATATATAATTTGTTAACTTGTACTTAACACTATCCGGGTAAATGAGCAATCCAACTCAACTCACCCCCGATTTCACGATCGGACATCTGCCGTGTCACGACTTCCAAGTGAGCGCTGCAACTCTAGGACAGGTAGTGGCTGAAAGATTTGAGCAAGAACCAGACCTGCCGGGAGTCATTATTACTCATGAATCACAGGTATTGGGCATGATTTCTCGCGTCAAATTTCGAGAGCAAATGAGTTTTCCCGATCGCGCAGAACTTTACGGGTCACACCCGATTCGAGCCTTGTTAGATTTTATTAGAATTCCGCCTTTGCTGCTTTCGGAAAACTGGAAAATTGACGATGCCGTCCAAGCGTCTTTCCACAGGCACAAAGACTTAATTTATGAACCGATTATTGTGGTAATGGAAGACCATAGCCACCGCCTTTTGAACATTCATACTCTGGTAATTGCCCAGTCAAAACTTTTAGCACAAGCCAACAAAGCTATTCAAAAATACCGAGTGGAAAGACACAAGTATTTGGCGCTAATTCAACAAGAACAGGCTAAGCTTCACGAATGTAATGAACTTTTAAAAATCCACCAACGTCAAACAGAAAATTCCCATGCCAATCCTAGTTCCCAGCAAGTGGCACTGGTCAAACAAGCTGAAGAAATCGCTCAAATGAATCAGCGATTTGTAAGGATTGCGAAACTGATTTCTTCGGAAGGTCGCCAAGCATTTCAAGCTACTTTTCAAGGTGCTAATTCTATTTGCAACAATACAGATAAAATTTTGGGCGTGGGCAAAGCAATAGCTAATGATTTAGAAACGGTTAACCGCACTTCCCGAACCATCCGGGAGGCGATCGAACAAGTCAGGCATTTAGCAGTACAGGTGGCTGTAGTTACCAATCAAATGGGAAGTCAGCCTAGTGGTCTGAGCAAAGTGAGTCTAGAAATTGGCAGACTGGCAAGTAAAACTTTTGAATTGGGGACTCAAATGGAGCAAATTGCTAGCCGATTTAAACTTCGAGTTCACGAACTCACGGAGGCAGCAAGAGCGGGTGCTAATGTGGCTAAATCCGTGACTATCAAGATCGATCGCGCCGAAATGGCACTATTAGAGTTGGAAGAATTAATAGCGGAAAAGAATTTCAATTCGTTGACCGCTATCCAAGAACCTTTGGGAGTCATAAAAAGTGTTACCGCTGATTCTTTAGTTCGAGATATAGAACACACCGAAGTCGCGGTCTCCGAGTTGGAAGACTTAGTTAACAATCAAGATTCCTCGCAATATTTGATTCAAAAGATTCAGCAGGCGCTGAAGTACAAAAAACCATAAAATATCAGCCCCAATCTAATGAAACATTTCGAGAGGAAAACAAATAAAATCAAAATAATAATTGACAATTATTCTATTTCAAGAATGGTATTTGTTATACTGAAGGTGGGGATTTTTTGAATTCAGTTGTAAAAAGGCTATTTAATTAGCCCCAAAAACCGATAAAAAGTTCCAAGAATAGTTGGAAGGACAGGTGACGTTTATGAAAATCCTGCTGGTAGAAGATGACACAGTTACAGTCAGTTTGCTGACTCAAGCGCTGAACTCTCACAATTACAATGTGAATGCGGCAGCAGACGGTGAAACAGCGTTGCATTTGGTGCAGGCATACGATTACGACCTGATTGTTTTGGATGTGCTGATTCCTAAACTCGACGGCATTAGTTTGTGTCGAAAATTGCGATCGTCCGGCTGCCAAATGCCGATTTTACTGCTGACAGCGCTAGATAGCAGCAACGATCGAGTCCAAGGTTTAGAGGCGGGTGCAGACGATTATGTGGTCAAACCCTTTAATCTCGAAGAATTAATCGCTCGAATTCGGGCTTTGCTGCGCCGGGGTAAGGCAACTTTGTCAAGTACAAATTTGACCTGGGAAAAACTGCAAGTCAACCCAGACACTACGGAAGTAACTTATGCCGAAAAAGTGCTGCACTTGACTCCCAAAGAGTACAATTTGCTCGAACTTTTCCTGAGAAATCCTCGGCGCATTTTCAGTCGCAGCGCTATCCTCGATCGCATTTGGTCGGCCGGCGAATTTCCTCAAGAAGAAGCCGTTACCGCTCACATCAAGGGGCTGCGGCAGAAGCTGAAAGCAGCCGGGATGACTGTAGATTTAGTGGAAACCGTGTACGGATTGGGCTATCGGCTCAAAAGTCTGCCGGAGGAGATTGAGAGCCAACAAGTTGGGCAGGAAACGGCAGAAACTGCTAAAACTCAAGAGACTTTATCTACTGCATCCAGCGGGTCTAGCCAGGAATTAAACAAAGACGAGCGCCGTCTCAAAGTCTTGAATGCGATTGCCCAAATGCGGGAAAATTTAAAAGCTAATTTTATAGAAAAGGTGGCGATATTCGATCGCGCGATCGCTCAACTGAAAAAGGGAAGCTTGGAGGGCGAACTGCGCGAGGAAGCCCAGGCTCAAGCTCACAAATTAGTCGGTTCTTTGGGAACGTTAGGGCTGCCGAAAGGTTCGGAAGTGGCGCGCCAGATCGAACATTTGTTTAAGGGTGAAAACATCTGGAAACCGGGGACTGCTCAGCAGATTGAGGGATTTCTGCATCAGCTAAAACAGATATTCGATCGCCCGTCGCCCGAACCCGAAGGCGATTTGGTTCCTGCGGTTTCCCAAAAGCGCCGAATGCTGATTGTTGATGATGATACTTTTGGGAGCGATCGACTGAAAACAGTAGCATCCGGTTCCGGCTTCCAGATAGAAGTCGCCAACTCTCCGCAAGCGGCAAGAAATGCGATTTCTCAACAGCCTCCCGACGCGATTTTGCTGGATTTGACATTTTCCAGATCTCAGGAAAACGGACTTTCTCTCTTAGCCGAACTCCGCAGTGAAAAGCCCGAAATTCCGGTGATGGTTTTTAGCGAGTACAATCAATTGAGCGATCGAATAGAAGTTGCTCGTTTGGGAGCTTCGGGCTTTTTACACAAATCTATACCCCCAGCAGATATACTCAAAGCAGTCGCCCAATTAATCGACCAGACTGGCCCTGCTGAAGCTAAAGTTATGGTGGTAGACGATGACGTGCATCTATTGGCTGCACTGCAAGTTATTCTACAACCTTGGGGATTTCAAGTAACAACATTGGACGATCCCGAAAAGTTCTGGGAGGTACTCGAAACAACTTGTCCGGATTTGCTAATTTTAGATGTGGAGATGCCCGGTTACAGCGGTATCGAGCTGTGTTTGGCAGTTCGCAACGATTTGCGCTGGAGCAAGCTCCCCGTGCTATTTTTGACAGCTCATTCCGAATCGGAAATAGTGCGCCAAATGTTTGTCGCAGGTGCTGACGACTACGTGAACAAGCCGATCGTGAAACCGGAATTAATTGCTCGCCTCCTGAATCGTTTGGAGCGGACTCAACTCAGAAACAGACTGGCTCAGGCACAGCGCTAATCCCATTTTAGATTTAAAGAATTTAAGAATTGAAGAACAGGGAATGACTGATGAGATAAGGGTTTCGAGCACGTACCTACAGTTGTATTCTTTTTTTTAAAATGGGATAACTAGAAGCAAATATGCAGTGCGTGGCCGAAACAAATCAGGAAACCTTAGCCAAGACTTGGGATTATTAGATTGTGTGATTCCGACGCGGTGCTGTTAATTGATGCTTGCCCGCTGATCAAGAACACAGGCTAATTTAGAGAAGTATTAATCAGATGAAAGCAATGGCATTGCCCTCAGACACAAACACTCTAAATAACAGCGACTGCGAACTAATTTACGCCCCCGGTTCGATTCAACCTCACGGCATCCTTTTGGTGCTGGAATCTCCGGCGTTGAAAATTTTGCAAGTTAGCAACAATACTTTTGAGGCGATGGGGCTTTACCCCGAACAACTTTTGGAGCAATTTTTAGAGGAATTTGTCGAGACTGAGGAAATTGAGGCTATTGAAAAAGCTTTATTTGAAAACAACCAACAACATAACGGTATCAGATTATCATTCACAAGTCAAGACCGCAAGTCTTTTTTTGAGGGGACGCTACATCAATCAAATTCAGCATTAATTGTTGAACTAGAGTCGGTTGTTTCCCCAAAAACGAGCGATTGTTTCAATTGTTATAATTTAGTCCAAGAGCCGATCGACAAAATCCACAGAACACAAAACCTGCAAGTGCTGTGTCAGACAGCAGTTGAAGAAGTGCGGAGGATGATCGGTTTCGATCGAGCGATCGTCTATAAATTTGATGCCACTGGTGCGGGGGAAGTTGTCGCCGAAGACAAAGTAGAAAGTTTGGCTCCTTTATTGGGACTGCACTATCCGGCTGGCGATATTCCCCCCCAGGCCAGAAACCTGTTCAGCATGAATTTAATTCGGTTTATTCCCGATATTAACTGTCAGCCTGTAGAACTAATTCCTCACTGCAATCCTCTAACCGATCGCCCCCTCGATCTGGGCTGCTCTTTGTTGAGAACAGTTGCGCCTTGCCATGCTCAATATCTCAAAAATATGAACGTTGGCGCTAGCATGACATTGACATTAATCAAAGATCGAAAACTTTGGGGATTGATCGCCTGTCACCACCCAACAGGAAAGTATGTCAACTACAAAACAAGAACTGCTTGCGAACTGCTCGCCAAGTTTGTGAATCTAGAAATTACCTACAAACAAGATAGCGAAGACCGGGAATATGCAGTTTATTTAAAAGAGATTTGCCATAAACTTGTCGCCAATATCTCTCAATCACACAGCTTTGTCGAAGGTTTACTGAAATCCCAAGATGAATTGCTAGCATTAGTGGGCGCTACCGGTGGAGTTGTGTGTGCCAATGAAGATTTAACAACCATCGGCCAAACGCCGGACTTGGTAGAAAGTAAAGACTTAATTGCTTGGCTCAAAACTCAAATAAATAATGATGTTTACCATACAGATTCTCTCTCGAAACTCTATCCACCCTCCGAGAAATACAAAGAAGTTGCTAGCGGTTTGCTGGTACTCGCCCTGTCCGAAATGCACAATTATTACATTTTGTGGTTCCGTTCCGAAGCAATTCAAACTGTCAACTGGGCTGGTAAACCCGACGGGCAAATAGAATTTAAACCGGATGACAGCCGAGGGATTTCTCCTCGCAATTCCTTTGAGTTGTGGCAAGAAACTGTGAGGTCAAAATCTTTGCCTTGGCAGCTATGCGAAATCGAAATAGCCCGAGAACTTCGAGTGGCGATTACTAGCATGGAGTTGCGGAAAACCAATCAGCAGCTCAGCTTAGCTTTGTCCGCTACCAAAATCGGATTTTGGGACTGGGACTTGCAGAAAAATCGCATTGTTTGGTCGAGGGAACACGAAGAGTTATTTGGGGTGGCCCCGGGGACTTTTGCCGGAACTTATCAAATGTTTGTAGCTTGCGTTCACCCAGAAGATTTAAAAGGTGTGGAGAATGCTATAAATCAGGTGCTCGCCCAGCGATCAGATTACTATCACGAATACCGCGTGGTTTGGCCCGACGGCAGCATTCACTGGATTGAGGGGAAAGGTAAGTTTTTTTACAACGAAGCAGGCGATGCAGTGCGGATGGTGGGGACAGTTACAGAAATTACCGATCGCAAAGCTAGAGAATTACAGTTGCGCCTGTTGGAATCAGCAGTCACCACCACTAACGACGCCGTGTTAATTACCGAAGCTGAACCGATTGAGGAACCGGGCCCGCGAATTATTTATGTCAACCCAGCTTTCACGCGGATGACCGGCTATACGCTAGAAGAAGTTGTGGGCAAAACGCCACGCATCTTGCAAGGACAAAAAACAGACCGCGCCAGTATCGATCGAATTCGGACAGCTTTGGAAACCTGGCAGTCGGTGCGGGTTGACTCGATCAATTACCGCAAAGACGGGACGGAATTTTGGGTAGAAATGAGCATTGTCCCCATAGCGGACAAAAATGGTGAGTTTACCCACTGGGTATCAGTGTACCGCGATATTAGCGATCGCAAACTTGCTGAAGCAGCCCTCCAACAGCTCAACGAACGGTTAGAAATGCGAGTTTTGCAGCGAACCAGAGAACTAGAAAGCTCTCAAGAAGAACTCCGGGAAAGCGAAGCTTTATTTCGCTCTCTGAGCGAGAGTTCCCCCGTGGGCATTTTCAAAATCGATACTGAGGGGAAATGTACCTATACAAATCCTCGCTGTCAAGCAATTGGTGGCTTCACACCGGCAGCAGCTTTAGGAAACGGCTGGATGCGCTTTGTTCACCGCAAAGACCTCAAACTAATTCTGTCTAAGTGGTCAGAATCGCAATCGCTAGATGGGGAATTTTCCTGCGAATTCCGCCACATCCAGCGAGACGGAACCATTCGGTTTTGTCGGCTTACAACAGCTCCGATTTTTTCCGACAGATCTCAACTAATTGGTCACGTCGGCACAGTCACAGATATCACAGAAAGTCGGGCCATTGAAAAAATGAAAAATGAGTTTATTTCGATTGTCAGCCACGAACTGCGAACGCCACTTGCCTCCATTCGCGGTTCTTTAGGTTTGCTGGCGGCGGGGGTACTGAAAAGTAAACCGGAAACTGCCAAACAGATGTTAGAAATCGCTTCGAGCGATACCGAACGGTTAGTGCGTTTGGTAAACGATATTCTCGACTTAGAACGGCTCGATTCGAGTCAAGTTATCCTCGTCAAGCAGTGGTGCGATGCCCAGGTTTTGATGCGGAAGTCCGCAGAAGCTGTACTTTCTTTGGCTGCTGAAAATAACATTGATTTGTCGATTTTGCCCGATGCAGCAAAAATTTGGGCTGACCCGGACAGAATCGTTCAACTGCTGGTAAATTTGTTGAGCAATGCGATTAAATTCTCCGCTCCAGGGAGTACAGTAACTGTCAGGGTTGAAGATTTAGGCGATTCCCTACGGGATAGCTACGCTTCACGGGTTTTATTTGAAGTCAAAGATCGAGGGCGGGGGATTCCAGCAGATAAACTAGAAACTATCTTTGGACGGTTTCAACAAGTCGATGCTTCTGACTCCCGCCAAAAAGGAGGTACGGGTTTGGGTTTGGCTATCTGTCGCAGTATCGTACAGCAGCACGGCGGCAGAATTTGGGCCGAAAGTGTTGTCTCAGAAGGAAGCAGTTTCTATTTCACAGTGCCTGCACCGTTGGAAGGCGAGGGGGGAAAAAGTTTGGAGGTTTGAGATTGCTTTGATCGGAACTCGCGAAAGCTAAAGTTTCTGGAAACGCACGCGGTTAGGATGATTTTGGGAGGCTGATATGTCGATTTTTATGTTCAGGGTTTCACTAGGTGAGTGGCAACATACCAACCGCTTGATTAGAACGTTCTTAACTGCTGAAACTCTTAATTTTATTGCTTCTTTCTTCTGCTCTATCTGTGAAGAAGCCGAGTTGATGAGGCAGGGTGCTTAAGTTTTTTTCAGTTTACCATAATTAATTTAAAATTTGAGTTTTAATTATGTCAGCAAAGCGCATTCTGGTCATCGATGATGAAAAAAACCTCTGCAGCGTGATTCAGGCCTGTCTGGAACATTTAGGCGGCTGGATTGTACTAAGCGCGCCCGACGGCAGCCAAGGATTGCTGTTAGCTGAAAATCAACTTCCTGACGCTATTCTGCTAGATGTGATGATGCCGGATATGGACGGACTTACTCTGTTTGGTTTGCTGCAAAACAATGTGGCTACTCGGGGGATTCCGGTGATTTTCCTGACGGCTAAGGTGCAGGCGATGGATTTGAGCGAATTTGCTGATTTGGGGGTAGCGGGGGTGATTGCCAAGCCTTTCGATCCTTTGAGTTTGGCACAGCAAGTGGCGAAAATTCTGGGTTGGGAACCGTTGCTGTAAACTGGGGTAAAAGGCGATCGCAGATACCATATCAAACTCGGCATTTGAAACCGCTACTAGACAAACAAAGTCGGCCCAGCCCGACGGAAGAATCAAGGGGGCATTAAAGCCGGATGACGATCGAAAATCCGCTTTCTCGTTCTCTTGATTGTTGCGAAAGTTACGTAATTAGGTTATGAAACCCCGTTTATGCGTCCAGGAAATTCCTAGTTTTTCCGGCTATGTTCATAATTTCCTCATTTTTTTGATTTAGCTTTGAGATCGATCGGTGATTGGTTAATTTAAACTCTGATTCCCTAGAAGTTCTAGAGATGATCCCAGGGAGTCGGGGTTTTTTGTTACCCGCAAAGCCGATCGGCGATCACCGTATTTACAGGCAGAATAACTCCTCCAGAAGTTACAAACACTTGCCTCAAGAACGGTTTTTCTTAACCCGGAATCACAGATGCAGCCAAGTTTTTTGCTAAAAAACTCCGTTTCAACCTGCTAATCCAAGATTTATGCAGATTTCCCTCAGAAACCTGGTTTTTTAACCCAGGATCACAGATGCAGCCAAGTTTTTGGCTCAAAAACCAGGTTTTTGCCTAACTCTTGTAATCTCTGCTTCGGCAAAAGTATATTTATCAAAAAAAATGATGGTCTTCATAATTTCCTCATATTTTCTAGATAAAGTTTACCCCAAGCTCTGGATCAGAAGGTCGATCGCACTCTCAGCACCATTCCGCTGCTAAAGAGTGAATCTCTTGTCAGGAGAGTTCGGGAAAGTGACGGTATTTTCGATTAACGGGTGCAACAGAACAACAACCTTAATAAGTCAGGATATAGGCCCTGCATACCAAACAAACCGGATTTTTCACCGGGAAAAATGGAGTTTCTGTTCCCGACCTCTAAGTGTGGGCAGGATAACTCAATGCTACAAAAATTAATAACTGAAGATGTGATTCGTGCTCTCGAATAACACCCCAAAAATAAGTCGGTCGTTTGATCAAGAGCCCAACTCGCAATTGCCACTAACAGGCAAAGCCAAGTCTCAGTAAGTTTTTGAAAGAGTGTGGAGATTTTGTAAATGTCTGATCAGCTATCTTATAAAGGTAACAACCAGATTCTGTGCTATTACGCAAATGTTACCAACCTAGTGCAGGTGCTTCGGATTGGTAACATTCCTAATTGGTACTTTGAAAGAGTGATGTTTCCGGGACAGCGACTGATGTTTGAAGCTGCTGCAGAAGCAGTCTTAGAAATTCACACTGGTACGGTGGCAAGTGCTATTTTATCGGACAAGATTCCCTGCTACGTGCTGCGGGTTATAGAAGAGGTAAGTTCCGAGTTTGAGCTGGTGATGACCGAAAAACAATTGGTGGTATTAGCCGGTTAAAATTCATGAGAAATCAGACCAGATCGAGAACGGGCACAAAAATATTAGTTAACGAGTCTTTGGGGACAGGGAAAATGCAGAAAAATCTTGTCAATATTACCTTAGCTGTAGTAACAGAGGAAGTAGAAATTATCTTGGAGTCTTATCCGAAGCACCCCTACCAACAAGCTTTTTCGCCTTCGGGATTGCGACAGGATTTAATTGCTTATGTGCTCAGCCGAGTTCCTAATAGATATACTGCGATCGACTCCGGCGAGTCTGTGTCAAACCAAACAGTTCAGGTTCGCTTTTCTTCAGAGCAGTTGCTGCACATAGAAAATTTGATTCATACTGGCATTCGCGACGTGCTGCACAGCTATCAGAAGATAGATTACCCCCTGCCTGAAGAAGTTAAATTCGCTTCGAGGGTTGCTAGTGGGTTTTGATAGTTTTTTGTAAATGAGGGAGACGCCGAGATTCTCGGCACTCTCGGTTGGGCGAGGTGGAATTGTGTACTGACTCCATGATTCAAGACTTTTGGTAATCGCCGCAGCAGTTGCACGGGCCATTGGGATTGACAGCACAGCGCAGAATTTCCGATCGAGCATTAAAGCGACAGCTAGCATCTCCGATAACCCAGATGCCACTTACAAAAGTTCTTTCCGTCGGCGGTGTGGCCGACTGCACGTACAGGGCAATTTTTTGCAGTCGGTAGCGGCCGGATTTGAGTTGATAGCGGTGGTGGCGTTCCAATACAGCGTAGGTTTGTCCCTCTAAATCTAGATAGTTCCCCGGTTGTGGCGTCCAATCCAGCCGAATGCTACCTAAATATTGGCGGGGGTGAGAGAGAATCACCTCTACGGGTAAAGTATTTTGTTCCATGTGGCGGTGCGTTCGCGAACTGAACTAAAGGGGCAAATAGTTGACTAAACCTATATCTTCTTGATCTAGAAAAATAACTTCTTCTAGAGAGAGTAATTTAGGTTGAGGCGCTAAACTTAACTATAGAACCTTTGGCGCTCGGGGGATCGCCGACTTATCTTGGGATAGCCGAGTATCCAACAGGGATAGGAAATAAACTTCAACTCGCTTGAGCTAACTAAAGTTAAGTTCGATTAGCTTTGATAAAGCAGTACACGCTGATGCTATCGCAACTCGCAGGTTCGATCGATACGCGGTTGAGATTGCTGAACAGATTTTAACGGTTTGCAGGACTTGGGGTGCTTCGGGTGCGTTTGTACTGAGGACTTCAGTTTTCTGATTTGTATGAGGAGTTCAGTGATCACTACAAACTCAACCGAATTTTTGGCAATCAAAATTCCCAAAAATATGCCATTCCTTCCATGATTCCCCAAGCGCAAACAGAACCTGCTAAATAATGATTTTCAGTGCCGCATTCGCGATGCCATTCTAAGAGTTCTGACAGAGCATTAGCGACGATTACTCCCCGGACACCCTGGTCAAACATACTGATATCATTGCCAGAATTACCGCAAACTAATGTTGCCTCAGATGCAATTTGTAGACGCTTTTGTAAATAAGCAAGGGCATTGCCTTTATTGCTAGTTTGTGGTAAAATATCTACATTACTATTGCTGCTAAAAATGATTTGAGCTGGCAGTCCCGATTCAGTTAACTTTTGCTGCAAAGCCTGGACAGTCGAGCTATTTTCTGCTCCTGGTTCCAAACAATAACTGATTTTCCAAGGATTTTGTTCTTTTAGGGATTGGGGTTTGAGCTGGGAAAACTGCTGCGCTAAAGAGGCGATCGCCATTTTATCCCAGTCTTGAGAAAGATATTCCGCCCAATCTAAATCGAGGATTCCGTCTTGGTAAATTTCGCTACCTACACCTGCGATCAAATAGTCGGGTGATAGCAGTTGCTTTTGGGCAATTAATTCGCAAGTTGAAGCATAAGAACGCCCGGTAGCGTAAACCAAACAAATTTGCGATCGCTGTGATTGCAAGCGCTGGTTTAAAACTTGAGTTGCTTCGTCATCTCCGACTAGCGTGTTGTCTAAATCTGTAACTAATAAAAACTTCATTGGGGGAATTAGTCAGGAGTCAGTAGTCTTCAGTCATTAGTGATTGGGAATCGCTCGCTTCCTAAAATAAATTTAACTATTTATAAGAATTTGTTAAACCAAACACATTTATAAGCAAGCTTATCGTTTAAGATTGGCCAAATTTAATTTTCAACAAATGGTGTGAGTGGTATGGTGAATAATTCAACCTCCGTTAAAGCTTTTTGGCTGTCTTTCTTGATTTCTGGTGCGGCAGTGCCTTTGGGGCCGATCGCAGCAACAGCTCAAATTCAGGATACCTCAACTCCAGAAGTTGCGCTAGAAGCGAGTGCCGTCCCTACGGCTACCCCAGACGCAGCGCTGGCAGCAGGTAAGATTGAGATACCGCAGTTAGCGAGGATCACCGCAGAGGCTAACTCAGGAGTCGATCGCGCTTTACCCGACACAGATGCAGCATGGGTGAATAGCGCTTTACCCGAAACAGATGCAACAGTCGATCGCGCTTCACCCGAAACAGATATAGCAAAAGTTGATCGCGCTTTACCCCAAACAGATGCAGATTGGGTAAATAGCGCTTTACCCGAAACAGATATAGCAACAGTCGATCGCGCTTTACCCGACACAGATGCAGCAAAAGTCGATCGTGCTTTACCCGAAACAGATGCAGCAAAAGTCGATCGTGCTTTACCCGAAACAGATGCAGCTTGGGTAAATAGCGCTTTACCCGAAACAGATATAGCAACAGTTGATCGCGCTTTACCCGACACAGATGCAGCAAAAGTCGATCGCGCAACAACAACCCCAGAAATAACGGAGGCAATTGGCGAATTGCCCCCACAGAAGTTAGAAATTGCAAACTCTCCTCAGTCTCAACAAGTTGCTGAAGCCAGCAAAGTTGACGACATCAGCAGCGAGACGGGCAGCGCTGATGACCTCAGCATACAAGAAGACGCAGCACAAGTCACCTCTGTTTCCCAACTCTCCGACGTGCGGCCGACAGATTGGGCTTTTCAAGCCTTGCAATCCCTAGTAGAAAGATACGGCTGCATTGCGGGATATCCAGACGGCACATTCCGAGGCAATCGAGCCATGACTCGCTACGAATTTGCTGCCGGATTAAACGCTTGCTTGGATCAAATCACCAAACAAATTGGCGGTTCTACTGGTAATTTAGTCAAGCGAGAAGATTTACTTGCTTTGCAAAGATTGCAAGAAGAATTTGCAGCAGAATTAGCTACATTGCGCGGTAGAGTAGATGCTTTAGAAGCCCGCACTGCCGAATTGGAGGCCAACCAATTTTCCACGACAACTAAACTAAACGGATTTGCTTGGTTTAACCTGACTGGAGCTTTTGCGGGCGATCGAGTCCGAGTTGAAGCAACAAATGGAAATGCTGCTCCGCTCGATCGAGTAGCCGGACGCGATCCTGTCACCAACAGACCAATTGTGCAGAGAGTGGACGATGATCCAGAAATCACTTTCAGTCAGTTAGTTTGGTTGACTCTCACTACTTCCTTTACAGGGAAAGACGAATTGATTACACAGCTAGCTGTAGGTAACGGCAATTCCCCAGCCAACCAGTATACTTCAACGGGTTTTTTCAATACATTCGGCACTCCTTTTCTCGATCAAACTGCCGGAGCAAATCCCAATGAAGTTATCCTGCGGGAACTTTCCTATCGGTTCCCTGTTAGCAACAGCTTGCAAGTAGTAGTGGGGCCGCGGATTAATTTTTACCGCTACTTTGACAACAATAAATTTAACTTTTTCGTAGACGGTGCGAGCAGCTTTAATTCTAACAACAGCCCTTTGTTAAGCGCTACCCGACGCGGTGCCGGTGCTGTGGTTTTGTGGGATATCGGTCGCGCATTGAAACTGCGTTTTGGCTACTTGGGCGAGAGTACGGAATTTTTGCCCACTTCCGTATTTAATTCCGCTTCCAATCCGTCTCAAGGATTGTTTGATGGGACAAATACGACTACAGCAGAATTAACATTCAGTCCGAGCAATCGGACTAATTTGCGCTTTTTGTACAGCCGTTCCAACATCCAGCAAATCGGCGGCTTAATTGGATCTCCTAACAGCAAGCCGTTAAACGGTGTGGCAGATGACGGTTTTGGTGGCCGCCTGGGGAATGCGACTGCGAATACTTATAGTTTCAATTTCGATTGGTCAGTCACTGGCGGTTTTGGTCTTTTCGGCCGTTACGGCTACGCCGAAACCAATATATTTCCCAAGACTAACCGACCCGACGGCACGATCAAAAATCAATCTTATCAGTTAGGACTTGCATTTCCCGATTTGTTCAAAGAAGGAGCTTTGCTTACGGTGTCATATTTAGTACCTTTTGACTTTACTGGCGGTCGGAGATTTCTGATTTCTGGCGGGGGTAACGGTGGCACGCAGTACGAAATTGAGGCAACTTATTATTTCCCTCTGAGCGATCATGTTTCGATCGTGCCGGCATTTTATGCGATCGGCAATCCCAACAATTTCGATAACAACCCGACAATTTTTGTGGGCAATTTGCGGACGCAGTTTAGTTTTTAAGTAAGTTAGGGCTGATATCATTTCCGGTTACACTCATACATGATGTTGAATGTTGACTGTTGACGGTTGACGCCGTGAACAGTCAACCGTCAACAGTCAACATTCAACTCGAATTTACTATTCCGATGCTAACGGATTTGATATGAGTTGAACATAATTATATAGCAATCCTCAATGAGTCGTAAATTTTTTACCCCACCCCAACCCTCCCCGAACCCGCGGAGAGGAAGTAAGAAATTCACAAATGATGCGAGGATTGCTATATCCTGATTAGCCTCGTCCTGATGTCAACGAATTGGAATTTCGATGATAAATTCAGTGCCTTTACCGGGTTCCGAGTGACACTGCAATTTCCCGTTGTGTTTTTCAACGACAATTTGGTGTGAAATTGATAAACCTAAACCTGTGCCTTTACCTACGGGTTTTGTGGTAAAAAATGGGTCAAATAAACGCACGATATGATCTTCGGGAATGCCCTGACCGTTGTCTTTAATCCGAATTAAAATGCTCGTGTCATCAATCGTTTTAGTTTGAATGGTAATAGTAGGAAAGATAGGAGAATTTGCGATGTCTTTTGCTTGGTTGCAGCTTTCTTCCAAGGCGTCGATCGCATTTGCAAATACATTCATAAAAACCTGATTTAACAGTCCGGGATGACAGTTTATTTGCGGCAGTTCTCCGTATTCTTTAATCACTTTAATGCCCTGCCAGTTGGGTTTGGCTTTCAGTCGGCTGTTCAACATTAACAAGGTACTTTCTAAACCTTCATGAATGTCGGCAGTTTTGATTTTTGCTTCGTCCGCCCGCGAGAAATTTCGGAGAGTTTGAATAATTTCTACAATTCGCTCGCATCCGGTCTGCATCGAATTGAGCAATTTTGGCAGGTCTTTTGCTAGAAATTCTAAGTCTATATCTTCGGCTTGTTGCTGAATTTTTGCTGGGGGATTTGGGTACTCTTCTTGATACACCTGTACGATTTCTAATAAGTCTAGAACGTAGCCTCGAACGTGGCAGAGGTTGCCGGCGACAAAGCCAACTGGGTTGTTAATTTCGTGGGCAATTCCTGCTAGCACTTGTCCGAGGGAAGACATTTTTTCGGTTTGTACTAACTGCATTTGAGTTTGCTGTAATTCGCGCAAAGCTGTTTGCAATTCTTGGGATTTTTGCCGATCGCGCGAGGCGGCGGCGGCACGTTCTTCCTCAACTCCGATCGCCCCAGCAATAATTCCGATCAACTTGCAGTCGGCTTCTGTGGGCGCGATCGACTCAGTGTAGAGAACGCACATCGCACCCACATAATTGTCGCCCAGCCGCACTGCTTGTCCCAGATAGCTTCGCAGTTGGTAGCGGATGACAGCGGGATCGATTTTGCCGTAGATCGTGTTCTGCAAGTCGAGAATGGCAACAGCCCGATCGCTTCCTTTGCTGCATACGTCGGTGCAGATGTGGCCCTCGGCGCGATCGACCAGCGGGTAGTCCGGCGGCGCTTGCCAAGTCGCGATCGCTTGCAGCAGTCCGCCACCGACGTGGCTGTAGATGGCGCAGCTTCCGCCCAAAAGCTCGCCGGCTAAGGATGTCAGGCGCTGGATGTTGTCAGCGGCGTCGGTGCTGAATCCCAAAAAGCACTCGTTGATTTTGCTGAGGCGGTACTCTGCTTGCCTGCGCGCCGTCATGTCGCGGGAGTTGATCACAATTCCGTTCACAGCGGGGTCTGCTAGCAAGTTGATGCCCACACCTTCGAGAAAACACCAAGAACCGTCCGCGCGCCGGAACCGACCTTCTAGGGCGATCGGATCGCCTGGATTTGCGATCATTTTTTCGCCGTCGGACATCAGCGAGGGAAGGTCGTCAGGGTGGATTAAATCGAGAGCAATTTGACCGGCGAGTTCCTCTGGTTCGTAGCCCAAAACTCTTACTACAGAAGGGCTTTCGTAAACAATGCTACCGCTGGCGTCGAGAATAGTAATGATGTCGGAACTGTTGAGAATTAGCGATCGCCACTTAGCCTCATTTTGGAACAAAGCTGACTCGGCTTGTTTGCGATCGGTAATATCCTCTACCATTTGCAAAAGAAACTGTGGCGTTCCCTGACTGCTGTCGATGACAGAGGCGCTGAGGCGTCCCCACCTGATGCTGCCATCTTGGCGGAGGTAGCGCTTCTCGATTTGGTAAGCTTCGCGGGAGCCCGCGGCCAACTGTTGGCACAACTCCCGCGAAGCTTGTACGTCTTCCGGGTGCGTGCATTCGTCCAGGCCCACACCCCGCAGTTGAGCTTCCGAGCTTCCCAGCATAGCTTGAAATGCCGGATTAGTGGCGATCGCAACACCTTCGAGGGTAGCCACTACCATGCCGATCGCAGCGCGTTCAAAAATTGCCCGAAACCGCTGTTCGCTGTCTCGCAAAGCTGCATCCGCTGCCACTTCCTGGGTGATGTCCCGCCCCGCCACTGCCAAACCTTTGCGCGAACCGTCGGGGTTGAACAGCGGCACTTTCCGCACTTCAAACAAATTGCTGCCGCCTGTGGGCAAGGGGACAATTTGGCGGCTGGAGGTGAGAGTGCCTGCTTGCCAGGTGGTTTCGTCGGTTTCCTGCCAAGTTAGCAGGATGTCTCTGACTCTGGGATCGGCGGCGGCAGCGAGTTCGGCAGTAGTTTTGCCCTGGTAGTCTGCGGTTTCCCAGCCCAAAAGTTGGAGGGCGCAGTCGTTGGCAATCAGCCAGCGCCCCTCGCTGTCTGTGAGGTTGATCGCGTCGGGGACGGCGTTAATTGCGGTTTTCAACCAGTATTCTTGATTTCGCAGGGCTGCTTCGGCGCGCTTGCGATCGGCGATTTCGGCCACGGTTCCTTCGTAGTAAAGGATTTCTCCGCCTGCGTCGCGGACTTCGCGCACGTTTTCCGAGATCCAGGTAGTGCTGCCGTCTTGGCGGCGGACGCAGGACTCAAACTCTTTCAGGGAGCCGTTTTTGCTGATTTCTGCCATGAATGAAGCGCGGCGGGTGCGATCGGCGTAAATGTTTTTTGCCGAACATTTTGCGATCAATTCTGACGGGGAATCGTAGCCGTACATTCGGGCTAGTGCGGGGTTGGCGCTGAGGTAGCGCCCGTCTGGGGCGGTTTGAAATATGCCTTCGGTGGCGTTTTCAAAGATGCTGCGGTATTTTGCCTCGGCTTCTTTGAGGGCTTCTTCTGCTTGGAAGCGATCGGTGATATCAGATTGAACGCCGATGAAGTGGGTAACGAGCCCGCTGCTGTCGCGCACCGGCGAGATAGTGAGTTCGTTCCAGAAGGGGGTCCCGTCTTTGCGGTAGTTTTTCAGAACTACTTTGCAGTCGTGTTGTTCTTTCAGGGCCGCGCGGATTTGATCGACGGCAGCGCGATCGGTATCGGGGCCTTGCAGGAAGCGGCAGTTCTGCCCGATTATTTCGCTGCGATTGTAGCCTGTAATCCGCTCGAAAGCCCCGTTGCAGTAGACTATAGGCCTGTCCGGCCGGGTAGCGTCCGCGATCGCGATGCCGTTGCTGGTAGCTGCCAGGGCGCGATCGTACAGCCTCCATACTTCTTCTATTAAATTCGGTGTGCCGCCAGTACGAGTCGGCGATAGCGTTTCAGAAGGAATGCTTATATCTATCTGCATGAGTTTCTATAAATTGAGTTTATTGTAGATACCGACTGCCAGCACACCCTAGATTTTAACAGAATTGACTGTTTTCCGAAGGCAGAAGTTAAAAGGCTATCCTGCAGAATTTTGGCGGTCAATCCTACCTATAAAAAATCTGGCTTCCCTCGTTTTTTTCCTATTTGCTTCTGCCTTGTGCCTTCTACCTTCAAAGGAATCATAATTGTTAATTTATAATAGCTGTTCCAGGGATCACTCTATCTTTGGTATGGTTTGCTTGGCAGAGTTTGGGCGGATTACAAGTTCGGAAATTTATTTTTTCAATTAAATAAAAACTTACTCATCCGGCTGTAGTAAAAAAAATTAATTAAATACTTTATAGTTAAATTATTCAGACTCTTCTCTCAAAAAAACCGAGGAAAAATTAATTTTGAACGAACCCAGCAACTTGTGAAATATCGTCGATCGCGAAAGTTGGTTCTAGGGCGAGACACTGAGCGCGATCGCCATATCCGTAAGCCGCCCAACAAACATCTATCCCAGCATTTTTAGCAAACAGCAAATCAATCGCTGTATCGCCAACCATTAAAATTTGACTGTTATCCAACTCCGGGAACAGCGGTTTAATAATCGAGTGAAAAACAGTCGGATTGGGTTTCGGAATTATTTGTCCGTTATCACCTAATATCAAATCAAAAAAACTGTAAATTCTCAAACTCTTTAGTAATACATTAACAAAAGTAACCTGTTTGTTGCTGAAAACTCCCAGGCTCAATCCAGACTGACGCGCCAACTGCAAGACTTGCTTTGTCCCGGTAAATAACTCTACCTGCTTTTCACCTTCCGTCCGATAATAAGAGCGGTAAGTTTCAACCCATTCAGGAATTGCGCTTTCTTCGATCGCCGGATGGAGGATTTTAAAAGAATTTGGTAAATTGATGCCGATCGTACCTATAATAGTATCAGCAGCGGGCGGGGTAATATTGAAAGTTTCAAAAGTTTTGGTAAAGCAAAATACAATAGCTTGGTGAGTAATTGCCAAAGTGCCGTCGAAGTCAAAAATAATTAACTTGTACTGACTCATATTCTTTAAAATTTTCTATAGAGCAATCTGAGGTTAGCCACGAAATAATAGCATGATTAATCTCTCATTCACCAATTATAAGTATAATTTTTCAACATTCAAGAGGTCAACATGAGTGTCACCGAAAAACCCGAAGCTCTAGCCACAGATTTCCCAGACCACACTCAATTACCAGACTCCGACGGTACTTTTGTGAACAACTTTCAAGAACATCCTCAAAGCATCCTGTTAACAACATCAATCCGACCGATTTGAGACCAAATTCATCCCGACGGACAATACTGCATCGGTCAAGATTCCGGTATTTACTGGCGAGTGGCCCGGCCCCCGGAACCGCCCGAAAGAGGAGCCGAAGCACCTGATTGGTTTTACGTGCTCGACGTGCCGCCAACTCTCGACGGAAATATGCGGCGTTCCTATGTGATGTGGAAAGAATTAATGCCGCCGTTAATCATACTATAATTTGTCTCTGGAGATGGCCGCGAAGAAAGAGATCAAACTCCCAAACAAGGCAAATTTTGGATTTACAAGCGGATTATTAGACCTGTTTTTTACGGAATTTATGAAGTCAAAAAAGCCCAAATAGAATGCTATCATTTGGTGGAAGATAGATTTTAGTTAATGTCAGAAAATCAGCGCGGACATTACCAAATCGAGCCAATGGGATTGGAATTAGGCATTTGGCAAGGAAGTTATCAGGGCGTAGAACGGCCTTGGATGCGCTGGTGGGATGCTGAGGGGAATTTGCTGCTGGCTGCCGATGAAAGAGCCGAACAAGCGGAATTGGCAGTCGAACAAGCGCAGTCAGAAGCAGAACAAGAACGGCAAAAGCGAATAGAAGCCGAGCAGCGAATTCAAGCTTTAGAAGCGCGTTTGCAAGAGCTAGAATGAGGCTACAATCCGAATCAAGAGGGCGGGTTTATTAAAATATTGGTGTGAGAGAATTAAATGGCTGGTAAAACCCGCCCCTACCACATATTTTTTGTCGTTTACGCAGATATTTTTTTCTTTTCTCCGGTTTGTCGTATGGGAATTTTAAAAATTACCACTTCTAATCCAGAAGCTGCTTGTATTATTTGATAAGTATTTTGTAGCTTTGTGTAAGTCCTATGGCACTAATTGTTCAGAAATATGGCGGAACCTCGGTTGGCACAGTCGATCGCATTTTGGAAGTAGCCAGACGAGTAGTAAAAACAGCACAGCTCGGCAACTCTCTCGTTGTCGTACTTTCAGCGATGGGCAAAACCACCGACGGTTTAGTTAAACTCGCCAAG
Organism: Microcoleus sp. D3_18_C4; assembly: GCF_036702355.1. Classification (NCBI taxonomy): domain Bacteria; kingdom Bacillati; phylum Cyanobacteriota; class Cyanophyceae; order Oscillatoriales; family Microcoleaceae; genus Microcoleus; species Microcoleus sp. D3_18_C4. Next base: position 55,653 of record NZ_JAUBTF010000023.1, on the reverse strand, counting down.
GAAATTTCCCCAAATCCCAACAAGCGGGAAATGGATATGTTGCTTTCCACTGGGGAACAAGTCTCGATCGCACTTTTGAGCATGGCATTGCAGGAAATGGGACAGCCCGCAATTTCCCTCACCGGCGCCCAAGTCGGCATTGTCACCGAAGCCGCCCACACCCGCGCCCGGATTTTGCGAATTGACCCGAATCGGCTGGAGAGTCAGTTAAAAAGCGGTAAAGTCGTTGTGGTTGCGGGTTTCCAAGGTATCGCCGATGCCGGAGAATTGGAAATTACCACCTTGGGCCGTGGCGGTTCCGACACAACCGCAGTAGCCCTCGCAGCAGCGCTGCGGGCCGACAGGTGCGAAATTTATACCGACGTTCCCGGAATTCTGACTACAGATCCGCGCTTGGTTGCCGACGCCCAATTAATGGACGAAATCACTTGCGACGAAATGCTGGAATTGGCGAGTTTGGGCGCAAAAGTCCTGCACCCGCGCGCGGTAGAAATTGCCAAGAATTACGGCGTGCCGCTGGTAGTGCTTTCTAGCTGGAGTGACGCCCCCGGTACGCGGGTAGTGTCCCCACCCCCGCAACCCCGTCCTTTGGAGGGTTTGGAGCTCGCAAAAGCGGTAGATGCGGTGGAATTTGACTTAGATCAGGCGGGGGTGTCGCTGCTGCGTTTGCCCGATCGCCCCGGAGTAGCAGCGCGGTTGTTTGGTGCGATCGCGCAACAAAACCTCGATGTAGACTTAATTATCCAGTCAATTCATGAAGGAAATACTAACGATATTGCCTTCACAGTGACGCGAAAATCTCTGCAACAAGCTACTGCGGTTGCAGATGCTATTATCCCCACCCTCGGCAAGAATTCTCGCCCAGAATTGGGAGAACCGGAAGTGAAAGCAGAAGAGCGGCCAATAGCTAAAGTTAGCATTGCGGGTGCGGGAATGATCGGTCGTCCGAGGGTAGCGGCGCAGATGTTTAAGACTTTAGCGGATGCGGGAATTAACATTCAAATGATTTCTACATCCGAGGTGAAAGTTAGTTGTGCCATCGATGCCGAAGATTGCGATCGGGCAGTTGCCGAACTCTGCAAAACATTTGATGTTGCCAACTCCCCTATTGGGCTGCATTCATCATCCCACAAACCGCCCGCAGTCCGCGCCGTTGCGTTGGATCTCAATCAAGCGCGTCTAGCAATTCGCCAATTGCCCGATCGACCCGGAGTAGCAGCAAAATTGTTCGGACTTTTAGCCGAGGAAAATATCAGCGTAGATACAATCATTCAGTCGCAGCGCTGTCACAATATCGACGGCATATTAACTCGCGACATTGCATTTACCGTAGCACAAATTGACGCCGAAGCTGCTAAAAACGCCCTCGAAAAAGCCGCCCCCGAATTTGGATGGGGCGAAGTAGCAGTCGATACACAAATCGCCAAAGTTAGCGTTGTCGGTTCCGGGATGGTAGCGCATCCAGGAGTAGCGGCAAAGATGTTTGAAGCGCTTTCCCGCCAGCAAATCAACATTCAAATGATTGCAACTTCTGAGATTAAAATTAGCTGCGTTGTGGATGAGGAACAAGGTGTAACTGCTTTGAAAGCAATTCACGCAGCCTTTGAGCTTGCCGGCACAGAAAAAATCCAAGTTCCCGCCTAATCAAGTAGGGAAACGGCACTGCCGTGTCCTTACAAAAATCGAGGACACGGCAATGCCGTTTCCCTACAATTAAGTGAGGTAGGGAAACGGCATTGCCGTGTCCTAACTTTGGGTAACTTTAGTCATTCTCTTCAGCTTCTTGTGAAATTAAAGTCATTGCTTGATTAATAAGTGCCTCTTGATTCACTAACTGCGACAATTCTCTTGGTTCATAACGCCCTTCTTCCACTTCTAGGGAAGCTTTATTAATAGCTTGTCGATACGCCATTTCTAAAACAATGAGTAACTCTTCTATAGGTAAGTAAAATCCCGCGCCTCTCGGTCGCTTATTTTCCTCCTGAATTTCTAGAACCGAGTTCCGAATCGAGATATCCCAAGAGCGAGTTGTGCGATTTTCAGCTTGCTGTTTAATCAGATGCAATAGTAAAATCACTGCATAGCTGCGAATAGTTTTAATGATGTCTTTTTTGCTCATTTCTTCTAGTTCTTCAACTATAGCTAATGACCCAGGTATATCCCCTTTTAACAGTAAGCTTTTTAAGGTGAGTAATTCTTCCATGACGACTATATCTATCTTGGGTGACTTATATTATAGCTCAAAGCTAGCGCTTGGTTAATGCTAAAATTGTTTAATAACAAAATTAATCTCAAGTAATAGTGTTAACTAGAGTCCCAACTGATTGCAGAAGTCGGGAGTCGCGACATCTTTGTAGTTCCTTATTTTCATCATCCAACAAATTTTGACTTAAGATTTCTTTCGCAATTGCTTCCACAACCGGTACACAAACCGAATTCCCAATTTGCTTGTAACTTTCCCCCGCAGTCGGATAACTCTTAAACTCTTCAGGAAAACCCATAAGACGGTAACATTCCTTCAGCGTCAACTTTCTCACGATATCTTGCTCAGGAATGTAGATAAAAAACCTGCCCGACGTTTCTTGCGAAGGAATTGTGGGATGCACTCCATCTACCGAATAAATGCGATTAGGCTGTCTGTGAACTCTCGATAAATGTTCTGTATTTGGCCTCACGCCAGTTTTCCAAGTACCTTTATTTCTGTAACCTACAAACAAAAGTCCCGAATCTTGCTTTCTCGGAGACTCAATTAAAGTATACTCTGATTTGTCCAATATTTCAAAATCTCCTGTCTTGTCTAGAAATTCCCTGAGTTTTGGAGTCACCTGGGTTTTAAGCCGAGAAAAATTGAAGGGTTTACCTTTAGTTGCAATAATAAATATTCTTTCACGATGTTGAGGAATTCCAAAGTCTTTAGCATTCAGCATTTTGTAATTCACGCTGTATCCCAAATCTTCAAGACTGGCAATAATTACTTTTAAGGTATTTCCCTTGTCGTGATGGATTAAGTGCTTGACATTTTCGAGAACGATAACTTTAGGCTGCTTGATTTTGATAATTTTACAAATATCAAAAAACAGCGTGCCTCTAGTATCTTCAAAACCGAGCTTTTTGCCGCAGATGCTAAAAGGTTGGCACGGAAAACCGGCGACTAAAATATCAAAGTCTTCTAACTCGACGGGATTAATTTTACTGAGATCTTCAAAAGGAACGTCACCGAAATTATCCGTGTAAACTTGTCGGCATTGGCTGTTAATCTCGCAGGAAAAAACACATTTAAAGCCAATTTTTTCAAACCCTTGTCTGAAACCTCCTATTCCCGAAAACAAATCTATAAATCTCATCTATAACTTAATCCCAAATATTCCTCAACCCATGATAACATATTTTCTTTATCTCTCTTCTTTCACTCTGCGTTCTCTGCGTTCTCTGCGGTTCATTCTCTCAATTTCAACAAGTCTTGCTACAGTCCTCAATCTTATACCAATCATTAAAAGTCGCAGAAGCCCGGGTCGGACTTAGCCTGGGCCGTCTCCCCACAGATATCGGATAGAATGTCGATCGCCCGAAACTTCCCCCCGCATTCAACCAACCAATGTCCCAAACTTGTCCCGCAGCCGACTAAACTAGAAATAGCAAAAAAAATATAGCTATTGTTTACTTCCTTTCACAAACCATGAGTCAAACCTTGGAAAACCTCACCGCTATCGATGACAACCTATCCAAACGCCACCTCGACCTCGATCCAGGCGGCTACTTCATCATCTATCTCGATCGCGAAACCAGCTTAATTTGTGCCAAACATTTCACCAACATCATCGACGATCGAGGCCTCGCCGTCGATCCCGAAACTGGTAAACCCATCCCCGCCCGTGGCAAAGTAGAACGCACCCAATCCACACTTTTTACCGGGCGAACCGCCAAAGAACTTTGCGTCAAAATCCTAGAAGAAACCCGCCCCTGTCCTGTGACAATGTTAGATCACGCGGCTTATCTGGGACGGGAATTTGTACGGGCAGAAATTGCATTGTTGAGCGATCGAGAATACGTTCAAGATTAATCCAGCCCTGCCAGAATTTCTTGACAAAACGGCAACCGATCGGATTTATCAGCACCCGATCACGAAAAACCTTGATACCAGAAATAAGTCACCATCGGAATCACTGTCGCCAACACCAACAGCACAACCACAACAACTGTGGCATTGCCTTGATCTGTTTCTTCAGCTTTTTTAAACGTGCCTTCAACTTGAATGTTGTCAACAACTTCAGGAGGACCCGGATCAGGTTCGCCCGACAAAACAGTTGCAATGCGCGTACTTGCAGCCGTAAATGCCTCGTTGTATTTATTGGCTTCCCGCAGCGGCACTTGCACGGTTTCCCCAGCCACACTCTGGGCAATTTCATCGGTTAGCAGGGATTTCACCCCTTCGCCGGTACGAATTGCCGCGCTGTTGGTAACAGTGTCGAGAACGAGTAAAATTTGATTAGTCTGGTCTTCTTTTGCGGGAAACCACTGTTCAAACAGTTGGTCGGTGAAAGTGGCAGCCGTTTCGCCGTAGTCTAAGCGGTGGATGGTGACAAACCTGACTTGTTTCCCTGTTTTGTTTTCCAGGTTGTCGAGCACGCTGCTGATATTGCTTTCGCTGCTGCGGCTGAGCACGTCGCCTTTGTCGAACACCCAAGTTCGATCGCCCGCCGACAACACCGGTATTTCGTAAACGCCAGTCGCCAATGCTGGCAATACCGCCATCTGGGATGCGATTAGGACGATCGCGATCGCCGCGGCCAAAGGTTGGAGATATTTTCTCCAATTAAATAATTGCTTCAGGAGTCTAGTCATGAGGTTAACCGTAAAACTGACTTTTTTCCAAAAATACTATAGAAACCCCCGTAAAATTCATTTTATGCAGGGCAATATTTACAATTAGCTAGCCAGTGGAACTCCCCGCCCGATTATTTTAGGATTCTAACTATGGAACCAGCAGACACTTATAAAGGTTGGATTATTCAATCCCAGAAAGTCTTCTACGTCGAGGTTTGGGATAGCCACGGCAACCGCCACGTCGCCGTCCAAAATGCCAAGACTGAGGAGGAAGCTTTGGAATTGGCCAAAAAGTGGATAGACAAATATGAGTCAAAACCCGGAAGAATGCCGATCGACGTACCCCATCCTTTCGGAGACATGATCGATATGCCATTTTAAGTCAGTTGACTGTTGACTGTTGACTGTTCACAGTTAACATTACAGCTTGTAGGGTACTCTGCTAGAGACAAAACCTCTTCTAATCGAGAAATTATTGGAACTGACGCAGCCAAAGACTATGCCAGTTGCGTCCCGGACTGCATTTGTCATGAGATAAAATTACGAAATTCCTCGCAATTTCCGCGTATTTTCTACCAAACTCCGAGCAAATTCGTCGAACCTTTCAGACAGTTTTTCATCCAACAATTTACCATCCGCACTAAAAGCTTTCCAAGCTTGTCCGATCGCAATTTGTTCGGGAATTACCCAAGCGTGCACCCATCTCAAAATTACGCGCAAATCGTTGAGTGCGTTGTTGTTAACTTGCCCTCCCAAAACGCTAATCCCACCCGCAACTTTCCCGTCCAAATGCTCAAAACTCATCAAATCCAGGGCATTCTTGAGAGCACCGCTGATGCTACCGTGATACTCCGGCGTTGCCAAAATCAAGGCGTCGGCTTGCTTAACCGCATTCTGCAGCTTTTCCACATCCGGGTAATCGAGATAATCATTCTCACCGTTGCAGAATGGCAGATTGAGCGATCGCAAATCCAATATTTCAACTTCCGCGCCCAGGGCCTGCGCCCGTTCTGCTGCCACCTTCAACGCTAACTGGCTGTAGGAGCCAGCCCGCAAACTTCCACCAATGCCGACAATTTTTACCATAAAACTTAAAAACAATAACTGCTTGACTAAAACGTACTCATTACGAGTATGATTAACATAGCAAGTTCGATCGGCAACTGTCAATCGATTTTAGATTTTAGATTTTAGATTTTAGATTTACGGAGGGGGCCCAGAAACCGGGTTTTTTGAGCAAAATACTTCGTTGCAGCCCGCAGATTAGGTAAAAAACCCGGTTTCTTGAGGAGCAGTGGATTCAAAACCCCCCTCTTGAGGCAGGGCGGTTTCATTCTCAGGGAAATCATCGCTTTGTAGGGGTAGTGCCCCCGTGCCTACCCCCTCCACGGACGATGAAATCGATGTTTCAAATATCGGGGCTCTTCACGAGGGTTTGCCCCTAGGGAGAATGAAACAGCCCTGCCCTCTTGAGGGGCATCTTAAGATGCCCGCGAGAGATAAACCCATCCAACACCCGCCATCTTGTTAAAATAAATGAACGTAGCAAACCACAAGCGGTCAATCTTGGCAGTCTTCAACCTTGGGCAAAGCAATATGAAAAATTCTTGGAAACACGCATGGCTGGGGCATCTAGCTGTAAACAAAGACAAGTCGAGCCAGAATCCTAAAAAATCAATTCCAGGACGGAATCTTTGGCGCATCCTGGGCAGTTTGGTGATTTCTCAAGGAATATTGCTCTCGACCCCGGTGTTTGCCGACAGCGCGCCAAACACCATGAGTTACAGCCAACTGATCGACAACATAGAAAAAGGGCAAGTCAGTAAAATCGAAGTAGACGAAACTCAAAAAACTGCCAAGGTTAGGCTAAAAAATCAAAAAAGCGATCAAACCCAATCAGTTAGTCTGTTCGACTACAACAACCGAGAACTGTACTCGCAAATCCGCGCCAAAAAGATTGACTTTGAAGTCAAACAAACAGCCGACAACGCCGCCGCAGTCAGTTTAGTAGTAAACTTGCTAGTGATTTTTGCAGTGTTGGCAGTATTGATGGCAATCCTGCGCCGATCGACCCAATCTCAAGGAAATGCCATGAACTTCGGCAAATCCAGAGCTCGTTTCCAAATGGAAGCCAAAACCGGCGTGATGTTCGACGACGTAGCAGGCATCGAAGAAGCTAAAGAAGAACTGCAAGAAGTCGTAACCTTCCTCAAAAAACCCGAACGCTTCAACGCCATCGGCGCCAAAATTCCCAGAGGAGTTCTGTTAATCGGGCCTCCAGGAACCGGCAAAACAATGCTGGCAAAAGCCATCGCAGGGGAAGCAGCCGTCCCCTTCTTCAGCATCTCCGGTTCCGAATTTGTCGAAATGTTTGTCGGAGTTGGCGCCTCCCGCGTCCGCGACTTGTTCCGCAAAGCTAAAGAAAATTCGCCCTGCATCGTCTTCATCGACGAAATAGACGCCGTAGGAAGGCAGCGCGGCGCTGGTATTGGCGGTGGCAACGACGAACGCGAACAAACTCTCAACCAGTTGCTGACAGAAATGGACGGCTTTGAGGGTAACAGTGGCGTGATTGTGATTGCAGCTACTAACCGCCCCGACGTGCTCGATACCGCCCTGCTGCGGCCCGGCAGGTTCGATCGCCAAGTAACGGTAGATTTGCCCAGTTACAAAGGGCGTTTGGGGATTTTGCAAGTTCACGCGCGCAACAAAAAACTCGACCCAGAAGTTGCCCTAGACACGATCGCCCGCCGCACTCCCGGCTTTTCCGGCGCCGACTTGGCAAACTTGCTCAACGAAGCAGCTATTCTCACAGCGAGGCGTCGCAAAGACACGATTAGTAACTTAGAAGTTCACGACGCGATCGACCGGATCACGATCGGGCTTACGCTCAACCCGCTGCTGGATAGCAAGAAAAAGTGGATGACAGCATACCACGAAGTCGGACACGCCCTAGTCGCGACCATGCTCAAAAATGCCGACCCGGTGGAAAAAGTAACGATTATTCCTCGTTCCGGCGGCATCGAAGGCTTTACTAGCTTTGTGCTTGACGACGAAATGCTCGACAGCGAAGGTTTGAGGAGTCGGGCTTTGCTGTTAAACCGAATTAAAGTAGCTTTGGGGGGACGGGCGGCGGAGGCCGAAATTTATGGCGATGCTGAAATCGACACCGGTGCCGGTAGTGATCTCAGAAAAGTTAGCAGTCTCGCGAGGGAGATGGTAACGCTTTATGGAATGTCGGATTTGGGCCCTGTGGCTTTTGAAAGTCCGAACAATGAGGTGTTTTTGGGCCAAAACTGGAATTCGCGATCGGAGTATTCCGAAGACATGGCAATCAAGATCGATCGGCAAGTCCGAGAAATTGCCTTTGAGTGCTACGAAGAAGCTCGCCGAATTATCCGCGAAAACCGCGCTTTGGTAGACAAACTTGTCGAAGCGCTGTTGGATGAAGAAACCATCGACGGCGACGAATTCCGCCAAATTGTCCAGCGGTACACCGAGGTAAACAAAAAAGAGTTGGCACCAACGTAAAGAGTCAGTTGGCAGTTGGCAGTTGGCAGTTGGCAGTTGGCAGTTGGCAGTTGGCAGTTGGCAGTGGTCAGTGGTCAGTGGTCAGTGGTCATTAGTTATATCATGTCCGCCTAATCACTTATATGTCCGCAGGGAGTGAAACGAAGCAATCGCAATGTTTCTGCGATTGCTTCTCTACGATCGCAATGACAAGTGTTTAACCGGACAATTTATTATTGGTAATAACTGTCAACTGTCAACTGTCAACTGTCAACTGTCAACTGTCAACTGTTTAAGATTGTTGCGCGTACATTTCCCGGAGTACCAAAGCCGGGTCAACCCAGCGGCCGCCGTACTTCAGTCCCCAGTGCAAGTGAGGCCCACTCGTGCGGCCGGTCATCCCAACTCTGGCAATTCTCGCACCCGCAGGCACTGTTTGACCTTGCCAAATTTGCAAGGTACCTTCGCGATCGGTATAATAACGCCCTCCATTAGCCGTTAGCACTCGGCCTCTGAGGTGACAGTAGATGTGTTCCCAATTTCCCGATCGCACCACCATACCAGTGCCGCACCGGCCATCTTCCCAAACTTCCACAATTTGCCCGCCCCACCAATTGCGGATATAGCTGCCTTCGGGCGCCGCCAGATCCAAACCGTAATGAAAATCCCCGCCGCGGGGGCCGAACGGGGAAGTGTATGTTTCAAAGTTTTCGACTGGAAAAGAAGCTTCTTGCCACAAATTACCCGTCGCTACTCTGCTTGGTAAGCCTGACTGAGCTTTGACCACCTGCTGCTGCAAATAAGGGCTGATCAACACAATGCCGATCGAAAGTGCCAGCAGCAGCATCTGTCTGAGACGAAAAAAGCGTTTTGCCGTCAGCGGGCCTCTAGAGTCTTGCAGGATTTTTTTCACGGCTCAAAGTTAAATGTGTGTGAGTTTGCGTTGTCTGTTAGGCTCACATCTTGCACCCTTGTCAATAAAGCTTTCAGGGGCGGGCTTTCCGGCCCACCCCACAAAAAAATCATTCTTTGTGGAACGGGCCGGAAAGCCCGTTTCTCAGAAGGGTGCAAGATGTAAGTGATGCCAATTCGCTGCAAGATTGGCTTTGAGCTCTACCCGCGATCGCGAATCAGTTTATCAACAACGTGTATCTTACTCCATCCAAAACCCGTGTCAAGGCTTCCGGGTAAATGCCCAGGGGTGATAAAAAAAATTTGAAATTCGTGCTGCGGTTGAATTCGATCGAGCTTTTGCTTGACACTATAGTTAAGTTCGGGGATTTTGGATGACATCCAAAATCTCAAATTCATAACACATCAAGCAATGCTTACTGAAATTTTTCCCTTTAGTTTTGCCATAGACGCAACTGCGATCGCCGGTGCGTCCTTGTGGTCTTTGGCCCTATACTGGGGCCTGTCGCCCCTCACAGAATGGGTAATCCTGCAACTGAACCGCTGGATGAATTTTGCCGAGAGATCCCTCTACACCTCAGAAGCCGAGTTTGAAAGAACCCGCCAAGCCAGAGAAGCTCAAAATGCCTTTTACGCCTCGCTGTTGAGCATTGTGCCCTTTTTGATTGCAGGCGGATTGTGCAATTGGGGCGTAGAATTTTCTCTGGGTACTGGTTGGGCGGTATCTATGGGTACGATCGCCTGTATTGGCGGCGGCGTGTACGAGCTCGGCCGCCGAGACGGCGAGGAGTCTTAGGGGATTTTGGATTTTGGATTTTGGACAGGACTTACACGCAGGTAGTTAGACACCTGGTTTTTGCGACAATATTTCGTTGTCACCCGCAGATTCGCTAAAAAACCAGGTTTTCTCGAAGCGCGTAATTCCTGTATGATTGTCGCTCAAAAATGAGGATGTAAAGCTATGAAACTAAAGTGGTTGATACCTGCAATCATCTCATCTTTTTCGATAGTTGTTATGCCTACGAAAGCGGCTGAAACCAGGTGCGGATGGTTGATAAATCCCACGCCTGCTAATTGGTATCTCAAAGACAAAGATGCTCAGTGGACTATCTCGGTGCAAGGGGGATATCAAGCCAGAGGAATTAACAATATTCCTCCTTTTAACGACGATGAATATGTCAAAACTAATGTTAATTATGGATATGGCTGTGCTTGTTTAAATGTGGTGACAGATAGACATCGAATGAGAATTACCACGATACAAGGTGGTGAACAATTACCACTCTCGACTTGTCGAAAAGATCCGAATTTGCCAAAAAATAGTTAGTTGTGGCGAAACCATACAAGTTTTTTAACTCAGTCAAATGAACTTTCAACCCGAAGAATTAACATCATTAAATCAAGCCCGCGCCACATTTAAAAAAAATTGGGGATACGACGACTTTCGCCCGCCCCAAGGAGAAATAGTCAGCAGTTTGCTAGCCGGAAAAGACACGCTGATAATTATGCCGACAGGTGGCGGCAAATCAATCTGCTTTCAACTGCCAGCTTTGTTACAAACAGGTTTAACTCTCGTAGTTTCGCCGTTAGTCGCACTGATGGAAAATCAAGTGCAAGAATTGCGCGATCGCAATTTACCCGCTTCCCTACTTCACAGTCAATTGCCAACACAGCAGCGCCGACAAACTATGCAGTCGCTGCAACAAAACAAATTAAGATTGCTGTACCTGTCTCCCGAAACATTACTCAGCAAACCTGTTTGGGAAATTATCAGTCAGCCACACATCCAAATCAACGGTTTAATATTAGATGAAGCTCACTGTTTAGTACAATGGGGTGATACTTTTCGACCAGCTTACCGCCGTTTGGGAACAGTGCGGCCGGCTTTGTTGAAAGCTAAACCAGCAAACAGTAAAATTGCGATCGCAGCTTTCACCGCTACCGCCAACCCGGAAGCACAGCAGACAATCAAAAATGTCTTGCAACTGCACAAACCCGAAGCATTTCTGTTAAGTCCTTACCGTTCTAACTTACACCTACAAGTGCAAACAATCTGGACGCCGAGAGGACGCAAGCAGCAATTATTAAATTTTATCAAAGCTCGACCAAAACAAGCAGGTTTAGTCTATGTCCGCACCAGAAAAGATAGCGAAAATTTGGCGAATTTGTTGAAAGAAGCAGGTTATGAAACAGCAGCGTATCATGCAGGTTTGAGTCCAGAATCACGACGCAAAATAGAAACAGCTTGGCTGAACAATGAGCTTAAATTCGTGACTTGTACCTCAGCATTCGGGATGGGAATTAACAAGCCAGATGTCCGGTGGGTTGTTCACTTTCAAGCACCTTTGCTATTATCGGAATACATTCAGGAAATTGGTAGAGGCGGACGCGACGGTAAATCGGCGATCGCCCTGACATTGATTAGCGAACCGACGGGTTTGCTTTATCCCGAAGATAAACAAAGAGGGCAATTTTTTCAAGATAAATTACGATCGCAATACCGAGAAGCTCAGCAATTAGCTAAAAAACTGCCTGTTAAAGGCGATATAGAAGCAGTTTCCCGCGAATTTCCCGAAAGTGCGATCGCCCTTTCAATCTTGCACAGCAGCGGACAATTAACATGGCAAGATCCTTTTAATTATGCGATCAATAAATCTCCACAGCAAAAAGCGGAAAAATTAAATTTTACCGCAGCAGAAGAAATGGCAAAATATCTCAAACATCGCCAGTGTAGGTGGCAATTTTTGCTGCAAGCTTTTGGGTTTGCCAAGGAAGCTACATCAATGCGCTGCGGCCACTGCGACAATTGTCGATAGAATAGACGATTATACTCAAACGACTTAACCACTCCGACCAAAGAAACCGGGTTTTTTACCCAGTCTGTGGGCAGAAACGAAGTATTGCTGTGAAAAAACCAGGTTTCTCGCTACCCGTGCGATCGCGAACTAACTCACAGATGTTATGATGAGGATATTTGCTTTACACACTTGGCAAAAAATAGTAAAAAGTAAATGATAGAAACAGACACTGCGGCACAGATTTACACAGTAGAAAATACAGAGGAATTCAATCGCAGTAATGTCAATCAGCGATTAGATATTTGGCTGTCAAACCAGATACCGGACTTATCCCGATCGCGAATCCAAAGCCTCATATCACAAGGCAACGTCAAAGTCAACGACGAAACCTGCACCTCGAAAAAAATATCAGTAAAAACGGGCGATCGCATCCACCTCACTTTACCCGAAACCCAGCCCACTTCATTGCAGCCGGAATCAATTCCCCTCGACATTCTCTACGAAGACGACAGCCTAATTATCATCAACAAACCAGCCGGATTAGTCGTCCACCCAGCCGCCGGACACCAAGACGGTACATTAGTCAACGCCCTCTTAGCCCACTGTCCCCTAGCAGAAATAGGCGGAGTTCAGCGGCCGGGAATCGTGCACAGATTAGACAAAGATACAACAGGTGCGATCGCGATCGCCAAAACCGACATAGCCCACCAACACCTGCAAGCCCAACTCAAAACCAAAACTGCCCGCCGCGAATATTTAGGCATAGTTTACGGCGCTCCCAACACCGAAACAGGCACAATAGACCTACCCATAGGCCGGCATCCCACAGACCGCAAAAAAATGGCAGTGGTACCAGTAGAAAAAGGCGGTCGCCCCGCAGTTACTCACTGGACAATCAAAGAAAGAATCGGCAACTATTGCTTAATGCACTATCAATTAGAAACAGGCCGCACCCATCAAATTCGCGTGCATACAGCGGAAATAAAACATCCCATTGTCGGCGACCCGATGTACAGTTCCAACCGTTCTATCGGCGTCAATTTAACAGGACAAGCCCTCCACGCATGGCGACTGACTTTGCAGCATCCCGTAACCGGAGAATTAATAGAGGCGATCGCACCTTTACCCGATCAATTCAACACCCTGCTAAAAATATTGCGGTTGCGGGCTAATATTTGATAATTGGTATAGCAGTCACCAAAGCTGTTATGACAAGTCGCCATCAGACGCTTGAAGAGGCTTTATCCAATTTTTTTCCTCATCTGCTTGTCTGCTGCTATAACTTAATCGGAAGCTTTACTTTTGCGACAAGCAACCCTAAACTGATATAAGCCTCGATCTAGCCTTGCCAAAGAAATTTACTCAAACCATAACGGGAGAACAAAAATATGTTCGAGCCAGTGTCGGTTGTTGCTGGAATAGTTACCACGGTAATACTGCCCAAAGTTTTGGATACAGTTAGTGCAAACATAGGCGAAGCTGTCTGGGAAAAAAGTGGAGAAGTAATTCAGACTACGCGCGAGTTTGTCCAAACTAAATTGCAAGCGACAGGTACAGCCGGGTTACTGGCACGGGCAGAAGCAAATCCAACTGAGGCTAATGTACAGGTACTTGAAGCGGAATTGGTAAGCCAGATGGAAGAAGATCGAGAGTTTGCTGCCCGCTTACAAGAATTGGTTAACCAAATTCAGTCTCAATCTCCCGCCGTGCAAGTGATTTTGGATAAACTGCGGATCACAGGGAAGCTAGACTTAGGAAACATTACACAAATCAAAGAGGGGCAAACCTCTGCCAAGCAGTTGCTAGGCAGAGACTGGCAAGTTGGAAGTGATGCGAAAGTTGGTGACATAACCCAGGAAAATCGAGGTGACAAATAATCAGCCAGGAGATGACCCAAGCCCAGAAACTCAGCAGAACCTGCTGAACCAGATTACAGTCGCTGGCAGTCTGACTGTCGGGGACATTACTCAGCAGCTCGTCACGCAGAATATTGCCACGCAAAATATTTTTCTGTTCGCATCGCCTGATCAGCAGGAACAAATTAGTCGAAAAATTCATGGAGTTCCACCTCCAAGTTCTACTGCCAGTAGAAATGCAGCAATAATCCCACCCCTGTGTTCTCCCCCAGTAATCTCAACATTTGAATTTGAAGTGGTAAAGGTGGATGCTAAGGGGAGAGAAGTTAACCCTTGCTGTAAACAGGCGCAGCACTTCATAGAGAGTTTGGGCGGTGCAGTTGAGCTGGAAATGGTTTCCATCCCAGGTAGTAAATTTACAATGGGAGCGCCCCAAGAAGAACCTGAATCTGGCGAGGATGAACGTCCCCGACATCTAGTTACTGTAAAACCCTTCTTTATGGCTAGGTATCCTATCACTCAGGCACAGTGGAGAGCGATCGCATCCCTTCCAAAAATCAAGCATGACCTCGACCCCGATCCATCCTGCTTTAAAGGGGATAATCGACCGATTGAGCGGGTTTCTTGGTATCATGCTGAGGAGTTTTGCGATCGACTGTCGAAGGAAACAAAACGGGTTTATCGTTTACCAAGCGAAGCCGAATGGGAATACGCCTGTCGCGCCCAAACAACAACGCCATTTCATTTTGGTGCAACCATTACAACAGAACTAGCCAACTATTGCGGACAGGATCAAAATACAAAAGCTGGTTTTTATAAAGGAACTTATCGGAATGAGCCCCAGGGAATTTATCGTCAAGAAACAAGCGAAGTTGATATTTTTTCAGCTAATACCTTCGGACTACACGATATGCACGGTAATGTCTGGGAGTGGTGTGCTGATTATTACCACAACAACTATCAGGAAGCACCATCTGATGGCAGTATGTGGCTGATTAATGGAAATGAGGAATATCGAATATTGCGCGGTGGTTCGTGGAAGTTGCCTCCCAACATATGCCGTTCGGCATCTCGTTTTCTTGGTAATCCCAGTAGCAGTAATAAAAATATTGGCTTTCGAGTTGTCTGCTCTTTGCCATAAAATACAGCAGATTCCAGGTGAATAAAGTACACTTTAATCCCAAGCACTTACCAAAATGGTTGACAAACCCTTGCAACCGTACTCCATAAACCTAGAAAGTGCTGTATAAAAATTTTCGCTTTAAGTCACTCATTACAATAACTTAATAACTAAAATTTTACCCCTCTTCTTGAATGAACCCATTAATATTATCCTTTAATAATGCAATATTTGAGGGCTCAGTAAGAAATACGCTCGTCTCTGTGCGTATTTGAGCATCTAGATTAATGGATGGTTTATTACAGTAATCTCGGTATCTATGAGAAAGCCAGTTCCAACTTCCTACTACTGCAAACTTATTATCCCACAATAAAATTCTTTGATTTGTTCCTCTTCTCTGCGAGCGAATTAAATGTAGACCTAATAAATCTCTAAGTCTTTTTTCAGCTTCAGCATCATTATCATCATTATTTGCATATCTTTCACGATCGTAATTGAGATATCCATAAACTACTTTCACTTGAACACCTCTTTCCAAAACTGAAATTATATTGTCAGCAAATTGTTTTGGTTCCTTCCCTCGGAGCCAAGGAGTAACTATTATCAATTCTTGCTCAACTTCATCAATAGCTTGCTTGAAATAATCCAAATGTTCGCAATCAACAACTATAGTGGTAGTAGAGGATCGATAAGGGTTTTCTATTTCACTTTGAGATTTGTAATCGAAAATTATTCCCTTGTTTTGAATATGTTTAACAAGTTGACAGGTATAGCCTCCTGCTTTTTCTAGCCTGTAAAGGTTCCCAACCAAAATAAAAAGTTCTTGCGCTCTAGATACAGCTACATTGAGAAGATTTAATCTTTCATTGATAAACTTAAATTTATCCTGGGAGTTGCATATCTTTGTAGACAAAATGATTACTCGTTTCTGTGAACCTTGAAAAGTATGAATAGTCCCAATATCATTTTCCTTGAAAGCGGGAAATTTTTTACGTAACTTATCTCTTAAAGCATCAGCATGAACTTTAAAGGGTGAAATCACACCAATGTCTGCAATCGAGTAACCTTTACTCAAAAGACGTGGGATTAAATCAAGTATTGCCGTAACTTCTTCTTGATTTACTTTACCCTCAAGATTTCCCTCTACATGGTGAGCAATTAAGTTGTATTCCAACAATGATGGCTTTGGTATTGTCTTTACCTCTAATTCATATCTAGCAATATTATTGCAATATTCAATAATACTAGGTTGGCAGCGGTAATGCTCCATCAAACGAATCCCATTACCTATATTGCCATCTTCTCCAGTTGCTCCGGCGGCGCGATGATAGGTAGTCGCCTTATCTGTCTGTTCTGGACTGTACCGATGATAATCAATTTCTGCTAACTTTTTCTTGATAAAGGCTGTTTGATAGTAGTCATTGCGTCTTTCTTTACTCAAAGGGATTATAGGCTCAATTTGAAGGGGGTCGCCTACAATAATAGCCTTGCTAGAGCGCACCAGTAAAGGGAATGTTTGGTGCTGCGGTATCATTCCTGCTTCATCTACGATTGTGAGATCGACACACATAGAGACACGCGGTAACATATTTCGTACTGAGAGCAACCCACAGGTAATGACGGGAAATATCAAACTTATGGCTTTAAAAGACTCATCTTGGTTTCTGCGAAACATTTGAGGGGTTGGAGAATTTCGAGAAATACAATCCAAATATGACTTCAAAGCTTTTTTTACATTGTCCTTATCTTGTAGTGCCTGCTGAGTCAGAAATTCCCGTGATAGCTTAAATAGCTCTTGGTGCTGATTATGAAAATTTTCATGAAAGGAAGCGTAAAAATCTTCCAGTGGAGTTGCTAATCTGTTTTCTAAGGAAGTTAACTCTCTATTAGCTTCATCTTTTTGTTGCTCTTTGTTGGCTATATCTTTAGAAATTGTTTGCACTTTTCCTTGTACAGCTTTTAGCTCCACTGCTTCTGCTAGTCGATCCCTAACCATCCCTGCTTCTTGAACCAATTCGCGGCTAATTTTGGGATTTCCTACAGGAAAAGGAGTATTGAATGTACTTTCAATGGCTGATTCGCAAGCTAAAACTGCCTTGGTTATAATCTGTTTTTCGGTTTTCCTAGTTAGCCAGCGCCATAAACGACTCCACCAAGATAATCTTCCTTTTGGTAGCTGTCTTTCCGCCTTACTAAAGCGCAATTCTATTTTTCGATAAGCTTCTATTGGTAGTTGTTCATATTCTGCTAAATCTGCGGCTCGTCGCTGCCAGTTGCTTTTAGTAGCTATTTTCTCATCTAAATCTTGTTGAATTGTTTGTATTTCTTCCAGAATATGAGGCAGCCGTTCTTCATCTAAATATCTTTGGGTACGCGCTTTTTGATAATTCGACTCCTTAGCTAACATCTCACGTTTTATCTGTTCTATTCTCTGCTTTAGCTCATCAAAACGTATTTTGTCAAAGCTATTTTTTTCTATGTATTCAACTCCTTTTTGTAGCTGTTCTCTGGCAGCTCCCGGCTCGTGAATATTTTTTTGGCTTCCTCCTTTTATATATAGAAAGTTAGGTTCTAAAGATTCATATTTTAACCATTCATCCAGCTTTTCAATAACATTGTCAACGGCTTTATTATTGGTACTACTAACAACTGTCAGATTATTGATATCCTGCTGATCCTCAATTAATCTGAGTGCGCGGTTGACTACTTGTTGAGCGATAAGATGAAGGATGAGGGTAGTTTTCCCAGAACCAGGTGGGCCTTGTACAGCCGTAACTGGTTCGCTTTGAGCGTGTTTAAGTGCTATTAATTGTGAATTAGTTGGTGCGTGGGTTGGGAAAGCACCCATATAAGTAACCTCATGTTCTGGAAGTTGAGGCGCACCGAACAAATATTCATAAGCTGGATCTCCTTTCGACCAGTTTTTTGAGCCTGCCTTGATATCTTTCAGGTCTTTCTTGAGATTCTCTGAAAATCTACCTCCTGTAAACTTAAACAAGTAGGGCTGCCGTTCAATCTGGCGACCAGAGCGACGAGGGATTGAAACAAGTTGCATCCACTCTTCATAAGTTTGAAACTTAAGCTCAAAGCTTGTTCCGAGAAACTGGCGCAGCCCACCTTGGGTAATCAATTTCTCATCTAGTTCTTCCTTATCCAGTTTCAGGAAGGTGGCTAAGTTATTTCCTGCTTCTGTTAGTTTTAGGTCATTTAGGTTCCATCCCTCTTTTCGATATTCTCCTTTGATGATGGATGTAGCTTCCAAGCTAAACAGAGGACAAAGATAAGGTGTTCCCTTTTCTACATCAAAAACTTGCGGAAACGATAAAACCCACACGGAGTCCGGTTGACTTTCTGTTTTTTTTGGAGCTTTTTCTCGCAGTTTTGAAAAGATAGATTCCGGAATTAATACACGATCGTCTACTAGCGTGATACCATGTTGTATTAACTCATTCTGATTGTCTGTGTCTGCTTCAATCCTGGCGTTACTGTAATCATCCAACTCAATGTAGTCGAACCATGCGTTGAGAATTCCATCTACCTGGGCTGTATTGTCCAAGATTCCCTCCAGGATATTATTTCTACCTTAACTGTTTTTTATAGCACAAGTGTCACTTTGATGCTAGTGCAAGTCTGGGATGGTACTGCTCTGTGCAAATTTGTTGATGTCCAACCTATCGATGTAGCCGTTGTTCTCATTTCTCCCACTTTTATCTACTCCTCTAGGTGCGATCGAGTTCTTGCAACCCTGACACCAGATTGCCCAGTTCCATGACGTAAGCACCCCTAATCTTCTTTTTGTTGCTAAAACTCACTTTGGCATCGCTAAATACAACTACTGGAGTGACCTTGGTTAACTTCTTAGCTTTTTTGATAGCCGTAACTTCTTTGGCAATCTGTGCCAGAAAATCTTTCTCAAAATCTCTCAATTTCCCGTAAGATAGACGCTTGAGCACATCCCCATCCAACAAAACTACGGTTGAGTGAGACTTAACATCAAGGATAAAATTAACTCCTTTAGGCGATCGCAGCCACACATCGATATCGCCTACTTCCGGCAATCTTAAATTGTACTCAGCTATCCATCCAGATTGGATTAGGGACTCCAAAACTTGCTGAATCTTTTCTTCACCACAGGCCCCTTGGTCAAATCTCTGAGACGACTTCCAAAATGTTTTCCCGTCCTCAATCAACGGAAGGGCGATTAAGGCCACTATCAAAATAGCTGCGACCAAAAATAAAGGATTAAAAGGTGCTACCGCGTATACCAGCAGTGGCAACAACATCAACCCTGTTGCCGCACCGTACCTGTATAAGGCTTTGGTACGAAGCTGTTTAGCATGGCGACGCAATGATTTTCCAGCACCTTCGTTATATTGCGGCTGCATAAATGCACCTATGCACTTATAGTTAACAATGCGAAAAGGTCGAATTATTTTTCTTCCTTCTTCCCTCTTCCCTCTTCCCTCTTCCCTCTTCCCTCTTCCTTCTTCCTCCTTCCGACTTCCATCGGAGTGACATCCGTTACATCCGTTACATCCGTTACATCCGTTACATCCGTTGCCGAACTTCCTTCTTCCTAATGACAAAAAATTATGAGTCCCGAGTTTTGGATTCCAAGTTTAGCAAAAAACTCAAACCTCAAAACTCAAGACTCAAAACTCTCTCAGCCTAAAAGCCGATCGATTCAGTCGGCCCGACACAAATAATCGCATCAGGGCAGCATCAATTACCGGCGACGGGGAACCATCGTCTCGATATTGATATTAGCCAGTGGCACGCGCTGCGGCGGAGTAGCAGGCATGGGCATATTGCGCGCCATACTCAAATAGTTCGACGGATCGCCAGCCTTCGGTTGCTGCTCTTGAGGAACAAAACGGCGCACGCCAGTCTGCCAGATGATTTGCGGGAAGCCAAGCTGCGAACGGTGGTATTCGCTGTAGCGGGGCGTCTTCAAGTTGAAAGGAGTGTCTCCTCCAACTCGCTGAGGCAAAATTCGGCGCTGCTGGTAAGGTACGGTATCGTAGCCGAACTTATCCAGGTACTCTTCGCTATTGACCAACTCGTCAATAAAGCCTTGAGGCCCCTTATTGGCTACCACGATCGACCAAGCAATCTTTTCGCGCTCGCTGTACACATCCCGGCCCAAAATGCGCTGCACGCACATTTCCACAAACCGGTAATTGCTGTTAGTTTGATAATTCCGCTCCAAGAAAGGAGAAGAAGTCGCCAAACCGCGAATAAAGTCCCGCACAGTAATTTGGCCGAACTTGAGTTGCGACTCCAAAGACTTTTGGCGGTTGCTCTTGAGGATTTGGTGTTCGCTGTAAATCTGGCGATATCCAGCCCAAATCAAATTTTCCATGTCTCCAGACGAGAGCACATTTTCAGTTGTGAAAATTCTCGGCTGCTCGTCGCCGCCTACTTCAAAACCAGCAACGCGCTGGTTTTGGCTCTTGGGGGCGTAGCTTAATAAAGGAAGCGCCACGTTAAAATCTCCGTTATCTCAAATTTCAGAAATAGTTGACACCGTGAGCTGCCAGCATAACGGATACAACTAACCAACATACAGATTAGGGGATTCCCGCAATCTAAATCTGATTTTCCTGAATTTTTGCAACAATCTGTAACATTTGTTGACTGTTGTCAGTGGGCAGTTGGCAGTTGGCAGTTGGCAGTTGTCAGTGGGCAGTGGGCAGTGGGCAGTCAGCAGTCAGCAGTCAGCAGTCAACAGTCAACATCCAACAGCCAAATTACCAACCCAGAGCCGAATAAAACTCGCTGGCGGCCACTTGAGCTGCTGCTGCTTCTGATGTTGCATCCGAGTCGGGTTGCACCCGAATTTCGGTACAAAAAGTCGAGGTGCTGAAACCGCCAAAGCGCTTTACGGTACTCGTCCGCATCCGCACGTTCGGATTAGCAAACCAGAAACGCTCGATCGAACTCATCGTCTCGTATTCCGTAATCAGCAGCAGCCCATCCTCGTCATCCATCTCAAAACGGCCAGCCACCGGCACAATTTCCGCATAGCCCCGTTCGCGCAACATCAAGCCCTGCCGGGGATTTTCAGGATCGGGGACGATCGCGAACACCGTAGACCCCTTGTGATTCTCATCATCCTTATCCCACGCCATCGAGCCGTGCCAAGTCACAAAAGCCCCCCCAGCAGCCCGGCTCGGATCGACTTCGTGCATCTTGCAAATCTCCGCCACTCGCGCGTCATCCGCGGCCAGGGCTGTTACCTGAATATTTGAATCCCCAATCTCCGCTTGGCGGAAAGCGAGGTGGTGAGTGCTGCGCTGAGAACGCCACTCCCCAGCACTGCTTTGAAAAAACTCCATTGCATCCATACAAACTATCTCCTTTGGCTTATGCTTCCCGCTCTTGACGCCTTTTTATGATAGAGCTCCCCCCACTTAGATGTACTTTTGCTACACAAATTAGTTTCAAAATGTGTACTTTGGACATATTGTCAAGTGAATGTTATGATAGTTTACAATGTAGGAGACACAACAAATCCTGCGAAACGTCATTCCGATCAATTTCGCATCAATCTCAGCAAACTGGAGGAGCGATTTATGGATATGCCTACAACCAGCCTCAGCATGGAACAGCAGTTCAAACTTCAAGTGCTGCGCGAAGAAGTCAAAAGGTTAAGCCAAGACCAAGCTCAGGAATACTTGCTCGAAGTTATGCGGCAAAACATGGTCAAAGAAAACCTGTTAAAGCATTGGATGAAGAATATGTGAACTCTTCGAGCATTTCTTCACAAAAATCAGTGGCTTGTATCTGCAAAAAGTACGATCGAGCTTTTAATCATAAAACCCAGAATCCCGCTTTCTCCAAGAAAGCGGGATTCTCAATTCAGGAAAGTTTTACGCAGTTTTTTTTGTCGCTACCAGACTCAGCAAATTAAATATTGTTAGTCTCTTAGACAGAAACTTCGTTTGTGTAGCGACAGGTTTCAACCTGTCGGGGACTCAACCAAAACGGCCGCTGACATAATCTAAAGTAGACTCTTCCTTCGGACTTTGGAAAATTACCTCAGTCTTGTCACACTCCACAAGATAGCCAAATCGCTTCCCATCGTCAGAAAGTTTAGCATTGAAAAAAGCAGTCAGGTCAGAAACCCGAGAAGCCTGCTGCATATTGTGAGTAACGATCACGATCGTATACTTTTCCTTGAGTTCCCGCATCAACTCCTCAATCTTAATCGTAGAAATCGGGTCAAGAGAAGCGCAAGGTTCATCCATTAACACTACATCAGGATTAATCGCGATCGCCCTAGCAATACACAAACGCTGCTGCTGGCCACCCGAAAGAGAAAAACCGCTTTGCTTCAACTTATCCTTCACCTCATCCCACAAATAAGCTTGGCTGAGCGATTTTTCCACCAGCTCATCCATATCCCCCTTATAATTGTTCACCCTCGCACCGTAAGCAATATTGTCATATATCGACTTCGGGAAAGGATTCGGCTTTTGAAACACCATCCCAATCTTGCGGCGCACCGCCACAGCATCAATATCAGGATCGTAAAGATTTTGACCGTGGTAATCAATTCTGCCCTCTAAACGAAAACCGCTAACCAAATCGTTGAGGCGGTTAAAAGATCGCAGAATTGTACTTTTTCCGCACCCCGACGGCCCAATCAAGGCAGTAATGCGATTTTTAGGAATCTCCATTGAAACATTTTTAACCGCGTGAAAAGCGCCGTAAAAAATATTGATATTTTCTGTCCGTAAAACTGTTTCCGTTTGGTGGTCTAAATCCATCATCATACAGGTAACTATCCTCTCAAATTTTACAAATTAAGCCGAAAATATTATTGGTTATTGATTGTTAATTATTGGTTATTAGCCTGACCCAGCGACTAACTAATAACTACTAACTAATAACTAATAACTAATAAATAATGACTTCAATAAACTTTTTGGCGAGTAGCCCAGCGAGAAAGAATACTCGTCAGCAAAACCATAATCACCAAAATCAACGATGCCGCCCAAGCCAATTCTTTCTGTGCCTTAAAAGGAACCGTTGCAAAGTTGTACACCAAAACCGAAAGACTCGGAGTTGGCTTATCAAATCCTGCCGGCCAAAAAGGCGAATTGAGCGCCGTAAAAATCAAAGGAGCAGTTTCTCCAGCAGCGCGAGCAATTGCCAGTGTCACACCCGTTAAAATAGCCGGAATTGCCGCAGGCAAAACCACCTGTAACACCGTCTGATAATTAGAAGCACCCACACCAACCGACGCCCATCTAATATCTTGCGGGACGATTTGTAGAGCTTCGTCAGTAGTCCGCACAATCGTCGGCAACATCAGCACAGCCAACGCCGCCCCGCCTGCAATTGCCGAAAAACCTCCCATATTTACCACGAACAAACCGTAGGCAAATACCCCGGCAATAATCGAAGGAACGCCGCTGAGGACATTAGTAGCAAAGCGTACCCAGCGAGCTACTTGACCACTGCTGAATTCCGACAAATAAACGGCGGCCAATACACCAAAAGGAACAGCAATTAAAGAAGCAATCCCCACCGTCATCAATGTACCGAGAATTGCATTAGCAATACCCCCTCCCGATAGTCCGGGCGGCGGTGGCAGCTTGGTAAACAAGTCTAAATTCAGGCGATTGAAACCTTGTACGGTGACATAGGAAAGAACTGCAAACAAAGGCAGCAGAGTAATGGCCAGACTAGCTCCAGCGAGTACAGTCATCCCCAGACTAAACAGCGCTTGTGGGCTGTTTTTAACCTTCTTTAAACTGCTTGTTTTCGATTCCAAAGAATTCTCATCGGAGACGCTATTTGACATAAACTAAAACTATGTAGGAAATGGCGGCAAACTTCTAGTTGTACTTCGCTCTTACTTGAGAAACAATCCACTCTGCCAAAATATTAACAATCAGTGTCATAATAAACAGAATTAGCCCAGTGTACATCAGAGCTGATACTTGCAACCCAGAGGCTTCCGCAAACTGATTTGCCATCAGAGAAGCAATAGTATTTGCCGGAGCTAGCACAGAAAGACTTAACTGATTGGAATTGCCAATTAACAGAGTTGCAGCCATTGTTTCTCCCATGGCGCGACCGAGCCCGAGCATAATTCCGCCGACAATGCCGGAAAAAGCCGCCGGTACGAGCACTCTAAAAATTGTTGTCCAGCGAGTAGCTCCTAAACCTAGAGATGCTTGCCGCAAGTCGGGGGGGAGACTTGCCAAAGAGTCGCGGGAGATAGCAGTAATAATGGGCAAAGTCATGATTCCCAAAATTACTCCGGCTGGTAACATTCCCGGGCCGACTGGCGGGGTGCTAAAAATCGGCAGCCATCCGAAAGTGCCGTTGAGAAACTTGCCGAGAGTGGTAATCAGGGGAATCAATACAGCAATTCCCCACAAACCGTAGACTACGCTGGGAATGGCGGCTAAAAGTTCTACTAAAAAAACTAAAGCTGTCCGCACTGGCAGTGGCAAAAAATCTTCACTTAAGAAGATGGCAGTCCCTACTCCTAATGGTACTGCAATTAGGAGCGCGATCGCCGAACTGACGATCGTCCCGTAAATCATCGGCAGCGCACCGTACTCTTCTTTAACCGGATTCCAGCTACTGCTAAATAGAAATCCCAAACCGTACTGTTGAATCGCAGGTAAAGCCCTGTAAGCAACGGTGAGCGCGATTAGCAGCAAAATTACACCAACTCCTATGCCCAAAATCCGCGTGAGCCAGATAAAGCCTTCGTCCAAGGATTTTTCTGCCCCAGAGCGCGCTCGGCTCTCTGATTGAGCGCTGTGATTATCTGAAATCATAGAAAAAAAAACCAAATATATAGTAGCCGAAAATAGCCTGTTTCGGAAAAAGCTAGAAGGAAGCAGAAAGAAAGACCATAAATAAAATCAAAGAGGGGCGGGTTTATAAATCCCCTAACTTTTCAACAAGTATTTCTGGTCAAACCCACCCCTACACAGATGCACCGATTGTTACATATAAGTGGGGCGGATTGATTAATCCCCTGACTTTTTAACAAATATTTCTGGTAAAACCCGCCCCACAGAAATATCTCTCTTCGTTCTTGCTGATTTTTACCCGCACGCGCAATGCCGAAGGGCTTTTGTTCCCTCTGACAACGGACAACAGTCAACAGTCAACAGTTACTATTTGGCAACCTCAATCTTGTAGTCTGCGCTGATGCCGTCAGCGGCCGCGGCTACTTTTTCTTTAACGTTTTGGGGCAGAGGAACGTAGCCCAGTTCAGGGCTGACCTTTTGACCTTCATTCAAGCCGTATTCAATCATGGCCTCGATGGCTTTAGCTTTGTTGGGGTCAGCAACTGTTTTGGGTACGAGCATCCAAGTGTAGCTAACAATAGGATAGGCTTCTGCCCCTTCCGGATCGGAAATGAACGCCCGGAGATTCTCCGGTAGTACCACTGATTCAAGGGTTTTTGCCCCCGCTGCGTCGGTGTACACTACAAAATTGCCGGCTTTATTTTCCAGGGCAGCAAACTGGACATTGTTGTTCTTGGCGTAGCCGTACTCAATGTAGCCTATAGCGCCAACGGTTTGTTGAATAGAAGCCGTGACACCTTCATTCCCCTTGCCACCAATCTTACCGGGAGAAGGCCACTCTACTGTCTTGCCTTCCCCTACTTTTTCTTTCCATTCTGGACTGATGGCGCTGAGGTGTTTCGTGAACACTCCTGTCGTACCACTGCCGTCAGAACGGTGTACAACTGTGATATTTTGGTCTGGCAGTTTAGCGCCCGGGTTAGCAGCAGCAATTTTGGGGTCGTTCCACTTGGTGATATTCCCCAAGAAGATATCTGTGTAAACGTCTCTTGGCAACTTCAGTTCGGGTACGTCAGGCAGGTTGTAGCCGAGCACGATGCTACCAGCTGACATCGGCAGCAAGAGCACGCCTTTGTCCGCTGACACCTTCGCAATTTCCTCGTCACTCATGGCGGTGTCGCTGGCTCCAAAGTCTACCGTACCTTTGGTAAACTGTTCGACTCCGGCGCCGCTGCCCACTGACTGATAATTGATCTGTAATTTGGGGTTGGTTGTGTTGAAATCTTGAAACCAACGCTGGTACAGAGGGGCGGGGAATGTCGCGCCGGCACCCGTCAGGGCTACGTCTGAGGCTAGGGCGAGTTTGGTGTTTGCTGCTGTGCCGGTGGCTGCAACGGGGGATGCGCCGGGGGATGCTGCGGTGTCGCCGGGGCTGGGGCTGCTGCTTGTGGTTGTGCTGCCACCGCCGCAAGCTGCTACACTGAGGGCGATCGCCATAGCGGAAATTGCAGTAGTCAGACGGTTTGAATTAATCAAGTTGAGACGAAAAAGCATAGGTATAAAAAATCTGCGATCGTTATATGGGTGTCCCGTATCAGCATAGCGCGCAAAAGTAAAGGTTAGGTTAAGAATCTTTACACTTAATCGCAATTTAATATTAATTAATATTATTAATGTTATTTATGAGCTTGACAATTGTGAACTTATAAGATATATGGCAGAGAAATATCTACGGAAACCAGCAGTCGATCGCCCGATCCTGAAAAATTCCCCATTAAATTATCACAAGATCGAGGCTTGAGAGCCAGAAAACCATACAATGGTGGTTATTTTGAGAGTAGTGCTAGTATTAAGAATTTAAAAGCTGCGGGCATGGAAGCTTGCATCTGACAAATACATTCTGACGAATGCTGTTTGATGATATAGCAACCGCCCTGACGCTTAGGACGTTCTTAAGTGCACAAAAATAAACGGTCGATTGCAACTTCGGTCTTCCTTCTTCCTTCTGCTATAATGCCTGCTCCTATTGAATTAATCTGGGCTGTTATTGGTTTGCTCCTGACGATAGGAGGCACTTTTTTGCCTGCATCTGTCACAATTCCGATCGGGTTGTGGGACGATCGAGGACTTCAGGCGTACTCTTTAGGTGTTACCTATCAAATTGGAGCCGTATTGCTAGTAGGCTGCATGGGGGGGAAAAATGCTGCGGCTCTCTCGCAAATTGCCTATTTGGCATTAGGATTAACTTTGTGGCCAGTTTTTTCTCAAGGCGGTGGCCTCGGCTATCTCAAAGAAGCGAGTTTTGGGTATTTGCTGGGTTTTGTGCCTGGTGCTTGGGTGTGCGGCTGGGTGGCTTTTAAGGTAGCTTCGCGGCTGGAATCTATGGCTTTTAGCTGTTTGTGTGGTTTGTTCACTGTTCACGCGATCGGCTTAATTTATCTAATTTTTACTTACTGGCTACCTCCGGCAAAAAAAACACCTTTATTTGATGAGATTCTTAAATATTCGGTTTATCCCCTGCCGGGACAATTGGCGGTAGTTTGTGCGATCGCAGTGCTGTCATTTACTTTACGCCGCTTGATGTTTTATTAATTAATTGGGGAATTGGGAATTGGGAATTGGGAATTGGTAATCGGTAATCGGGGATTGGTAGTTGTGTCAAATAAGGTTATACTATCATTGCCCAACGGGAGAGTCATCTCGCTGCGGCTGGGATTGCTTTGCTGCACTGCATTCTGCTGACAATAACCAGCGAAATTTGAGTAAATTATCCCATGCCCGATGCCCCATTTTCTATTGCTTAATCCATGCGTTTTAAAAGAAATCCCTTGTTCTGGATTGCTGCTGCTATCAGTTTAGTTTTAGACCACCTGACTAAGTTTTGGGTGGTACAAAATTTTGACTTGACGGTTCCTCCGCAGACACAGCCGCTGTTACCCGGAGTGTTTCACTTCACTTATGTTGTTAATACCGGTGCGGCTTTTAGTCTGTTCAGCAATGGCGGGGCGATTTGGTTGCGCTGGCTGTCTTTGGGCGTTAGTGTGGGATTGATAGTGCTGGCTTGGTTCGGGCCGCGAATTAACCGCTGGGAACAAGCTGGCTACGGTTTGATTTTGGGTGGAGCACTGGGGAACGGGATCGATCGATTTGTTTCTGGCCATGTTGTAGATTTTATCGATTTTCGGCTGATTCGGTTCCCGGTCTTTAATCTAGCTGATGTGTTTATTAATGCTGGGATTATCTGTTTGCTGATTGCAACTTTTCACAGTGCACCGCCTACTCCGACTACTCCGAGAACTCAGGACGATCGCGATTCTATTTAAGAGTAACTTTTAAGAAGTCAATCAATTTTAGATTTTAGATTTTAGATTAACCCACGCACCTGCTGTACCGTTCTCAGGTTTATCGGGTGCGGAGCTTTTTTTTGCTTATCCACTGATGAATCCGGCGGCCTCGCCACCAATTGCTTTCGGTAATTTGTCCGTTGTCTGTTGTCAGAAGGTATAGGCGTCAACTTAAAGTTAGGGTCATTTATGAGCTATAATTATATTTTTTACTGCTAAGGCTAAACTCGATCGCGATTCAAAACACTTTGGTTACAAAGCCCCGGATTTATCCGTGGGATAAATTCCCAAATCTAAAATCTAAAATCTAAATTCCCCAATCTAAAATCTAAATTCCCCAATCTAAAATCTAAAATCGGATGACTCCTAATCCCTTTGCTCAAGAACGCTTACTATTTGCCCCAGCAACCCCCGATGCTGATGCTATCCCGACTATTTTCGCTTTTCCCAACGAGTACACGGTGGGTATTACCAGTCTCGGCTATCAGATAGTGTGGGCAACTTTGGCTGTGCGATCGGATATTGAAGTGGGTCGTTTATTTACTGATATTCGCGAACCACTTCCCCGACATCCTGAGTTACTGGGATTTTCGCTTTCTTGGGAACTAGACTATGTAAATATTCTCAATTTATTGGAATCTC
Source organism: Microcoleus sp. D3_18_C4 (assembly GCF_036702355.1). Taxonomy (NCBI): domain Bacteria; kingdom Bacillati; phylum Cyanobacteriota; class Cyanophyceae; order Oscillatoriales; family Microcoleaceae; genus Microcoleus; species Microcoleus sp. D3_18_C4. The sequence goes on along the minus strand of NZ_JAUBTF010000023.1, from coordinate 26,865 downwards.
TAGAAATTCCGATTTGGGCGTCAAAACGAACTGATAATCATCCGATAGTATTCGGCGGTGGACCGGTTTTTACGGCTAATCCCGAACCTTTCGCCGATTTTTTTGATGTGATTTTGCTGGGAGATGGCGAACACCTCATAGACAATTTTATTGATGCTTGTAAAGAAGTCCGTACCGCCGACAGATTAACTAAATTGCGGCATTTAGCCCAAGTTCCGGGAGTTTACGTCCCCAGTTTGTACGAAGTAACTTATCTCGATGCGACTGAGGGTATTAAATCGATTCAGCCTGTCGATTCGGGAATTCCCAGTATGGTTGAAAAACAGACTTATCGCGGCAATACTTTATCTGCTTCCACTGTAGTGACAGAAAAAGCGGCTTGGGAAAATATTTACATGGTGGAAGTGGTTCGGAGTTGTCCAGAAATGTGCCGTTTTTGTTTGGCAAGTTATCTGACTTTGCCGTTTAGAACTGCGAGTTTGGAGGATTCGTTAATTCCGGCGATCGATCGCGGTTTAGCTGTGACTAATCGTTTGGGTTTGTTGGGTGCTTCGGTCACTCAGCACCCGGAATTTGAAGCGTTGCTGGATCATTTGAATCATCCGAAATACGACGGCGTGCGGCTGAGTCTTTCTTCGGTAAGGACAAATACGGTGACAGTTAAGCTAGCAGAAATATTGACAAACAGAGACAGCAAATCTGTGACAATTGCGGTGGAAAGCGGGAGCGATCGCCTCCGCAACATCGTCAACAAAAAACTCACAAATGACGAAATTATCCAAGCTGCCATCAATGCTAAGGCTGGCGGATTAAAGGGAATTAAACTTTACGGGATGGCGGGAATTCCCGGTGAAGAGATGGAGGATTTAGAGGAAACGGTGGAGATGATGCGGGCGATTAGAAAAGCCGCTCCCGGTTTGCGGTTGACTCTGGGATGCAGCACTTTTGTCCCGAAATCTCACACTCCTTTTCAGTGGTTTGGAGTGAATAAAGATGCAGAGAAGAGGCTGAAGTTTTTAGATAAAGAATTGCGGAAGTTAGGTTTAGAATTTAGACCGGAAAGCTATAACTGGTCTGTGATTCAGGGTTTGTTGTCAAAGGGCGATCGGCGGTTGTCTCGGCTGTTGGAATTAGTGCGACATTACGGCGATACTTTGGGCAGTTATCGGCGGGCTTTTAAGGAGTTGCGGGGAGAGTTGCCTGAGATGGATTTTTATGTTTTTCAAGAGTGGGAATTGGATCAGGTTTTGCCTTGGAGTCATTTAAAAGGGCCGCTACCGGAGACGACTTTGAAGAAGCATTTGGCTGAGGCGAGGAGTCTTTTTAAGACGAAGGATTTGCAGTTGACGACTTAGGAAATAGCCGGATGCAAAAGATTGAAACTAGCTGTTGCTGTGTGTACTGATACAGAGGATAATACTGCAAATGCTGAAACGCGATCGCACTTAACTGTCTAGCTCAACGATACAATGCCCAATTTTAAATGTTCGTCGCTGATTAATGCCACCGTTGAAACAGTCTGGAACTTTCACGAAAGGCGGGATATTCTGCAACTTTTGACTCCGCCTTGGCAATCGGTTTAAGATAAGATGAGGAGCGACATACTATAATACAATTATGGCAGAAGTCCAACCCAGGGAAATTCAGCGTTATGTTGCCTCAGACGGGCAAGTGCCGTTTGATAACTGGTAGGATTCGCTCCGAGATAGCAAAATTTCAACAATTATTGATAAAAGACTTAACCGAGTTATTTTGGGGAATTTGGGAGATTGTCAATCAGTTGGAAATGGAGTCTTTGAATTAAGGATAGACTATGGCCCTGGTTTCCGAATCTATTTTGGGCAAGTAGGAACAACAATTATACTTCTTCTGTGCGGAGGAGATAAAAGCACTCAAGACCGAGACATTCGCCAAGCAATAGAATACTGGACAGATTATAGGAGTTAAAAAAATGCCTAAAAGTTTACCGTATCATGACTTTTTGATGGCACGGCTAAAAAGCCCCAGTTATGTCGCAGTCTATCTCGAAACTCATTTTGAATTAGATGAAGGCGAAGAACCTGACGAAGCATTACTCAGACTTGCTCTCAGCAATGTAGCAGAAGCTCTAGGTCAACCAAAAATGACTCCTGAAGAATATGAATTGTACTTAAAAAAACTGGATGAATTACTGTCCCAGCAAGGAAGCGATACAATTTACAATCTGGGAACTTGGCTGAATGCTTTGGGATTGAAACTAACTGTTGCTGTTTGTAATGATACAGAGGATAATACTGCAAATGCTGAAATTCCCGCACAATTAAGTGTTTAGCAAAATTCAAAAAATGCCCAATTTTAAATATTCGTCACTGATTAATGCCACTGTTGAAACAGTCTGGAACTTTCACGAAAGGCCGGATATTCTGCAACTTTTGACTCCGCCTTGGCAACCGGTGAAAATCATTCGCCGCGAAGGGGGACTCGATGTGGGTGCAGTATCAGAATTTCGCCTGTTATTGGGGCCGATTCCTGTAAAATGGGTGGCGACTCACACTGAGTGCGAACAATATCGCTTGTTTGTTGATGAACAAACTGAGGGGCCGATGGCACGTTGGACTCATCGACACGAGTTTACCTCAGAAAATGGTAAGACTAGATTGACAGATGCGATCGCATTTTCGATACCGGGCGGCCCGATTGTCGATTTGTTGTTAGGTTGGTGGGTGGAAATGCGGTTAACAGATATGTTTTGCTACCGCCACGAAGTCACAAAAAGGGAGTGCGAGAAAGATGCAAACAACGGCTGAATATTACTGTGCTTTCTGCGGCGAACCGAGTACAACTTTTATTGATATCAGCGGTGGTATGGAGCAATCTTATATCGAAGATTGTCAGGTTTGCTGTCGCCCCAATGTTCTGTATGTCAGAATAGATGAAGATACCCTGGATATTGAAATAGATACTGACTATCAAGAATAAGTGACTATAAAAATGTAGGAATTGCCTTTGATTCTGATTTGGTAGAATTCATAAATCTTGAAGCTGCTGCTTCTACGAAAGCCTGAAAAATTCGAGAGTTGAATGAACAGTTGGGGGACATTTCGGGGTGCCATTGAATTGCTATCATCCAAGGGTGATAGCAGTGTTCCATTGCTTCTACCAAAGTGTCAGGTGCATTCGCTACTATTTGCCAATCGGATGTTACCTTCCTCACTGCTTGATGATGCCAGGAAACAACGGTTGTTGAAGTTTTCCCCATAATTTTTGCTAGCCGACTGGTTGGCTCAATTTCAATGGTATGCTCGATCGCACGTGGCGGAATTCCCGATCCGTGATTAACCTCGTCTCCGTAAGCATCCGGTACGTGAATCACCAAACTGCCGCCGCTGGCTACGTTCAACATTTGCATTCCCCGGCAAATCCCCAACACAGGTATGTCAGCCTTCAAAGCTAGCTTTGCTAAGCTTAATTCAAAATTGTCGCGTTCTGCATTAACTGAGTAAACTGTGTGATCGACATAACCGCCATAAAGTTCTGGGTTGATATCTCCGCCCCCGGACAAAATCAAACCATCTACTGCATCAAAAATACTAGCCGGATCTAATTGATTGGGCGGCAGTAAAATCGGAATGCCACCAGCCGCCTGAACTGCATCAATATAAGTTCCATTTAAGCGATATTCACCTGCTGGACAGCGGTTGTATGTTGTGATGCCAACAATAGGAAATTTTTTCATTTGCTAGAAACTGGGAGATATTTTTTTACATTAATACTCAGATTTGGCACTATTTGTAATCAGTGTTTCATGGGCGGGCTAGGAGCAACAGCCCACCATAAAACTTATTTATTGTGAAACAGGCATCTGGCCTGTTTCTTGTCTGATTACTTGTGATTGATTCTTACATTAAACTGAAAATTCCCTGCAATGCTGTCTAATTTGTAACAGTTTTAGTATTAGTTTCCGGCAGCGGTTTGCGCGTACACAGATAAGCCAGCGGCCCGAACAGCGGTACTAATGTTACTGCCCAAAATGCTATAGAACTCTGCATTCCTCGGCGCGCCCTATCGTCTCCTAATAAGGCAGGAAATAGTAGGCAAAGTATACAAAAATCTAAACTCATTACGTGGATAAAACGGCTGGTTTGCCACTGTGCAATAAAATCAGACCAATCGCCTTTTGTCAAGCCAAAGGCAACTAAACCAACAGCAGCTAATGTTAATAAAATTCCAGTAAAACGGGAGTCTAATATCTTTAAAAAGATATTTTTATGACCGGAAAATTCTGGATTCGGTTCGCGCAGGGCTAAATAAGGCAGCAAGGCAAAGGCGCCGACGCCAAAGGATAAAGTGGCAAATAACCATGCAGGTATTTTCTGGCCCCTGCCGTCAGCAAATAAGACGCAACTGTAGATGAGCGGCCAGACTCCCATGATGTTGAACAAAGCTACAATTAAAGGGTTGATGTCTGCTATTTTGCCTGTGGAAAGATTGGTAATTAGTGTTATGGTTTCTGGGCTGTCGGGTGGTGCAAATACAAAGGCGTAGGTGCTAAATGCAATCCAAATCAGCCAAAATCCAATTTTTCTGAACATAGTTATTTTTTCTGACTTCTGATATTACTATAGCAAGCTTAAAGGGTTTTTGAATAAGACTTTTTTTATTTACCGCAGAGGACGCAGAGGACGCAGAGGAAGAGAGGAGAATATCTGAATGTATTGCTATTTGGTATTGCGGGTTTTGGGCAGATTGCTAAATTTTTGCATAAATTGGCGATCGATCCAATCTTTCCAGTACCACAGCAGCGCCGATTCCCACATGAAAGATCCGCGAGAGGCGATAGCCCTTTTATTCCCAGTACCAATTAAGCCTAAGTATTGTTCTTGCGGCGCAAAGGGTTTCAGCGGTTTTTCCAATAAAAACTGCTGCAAGTTTTCAAACAGCGGTTTGCCCTGACGTACGGCAAACACGCCTGCTTTGGGACGGGGATAATTAACCATCGCTGCGATATCTCCAGCCGCAAATACGTTGGAGTGAGAGACTGATTGCAGGCAATCGTTGACTTGCATAAAGCCGTTTGAGTCGGCTGCTAAACCCGATTCCCTGATCCAATCGGCGGCGGATGCTTGTGTCACCCAAAAAATGCGATCGCACTCTAATTCTAAACCTGATTTACAGGAAATTTGGTAATCGGTAGGGAATTGAAGAGTGGTTTCCCTCTCAATCTTTTTTACAGCACAGACTTTTTCCTTTAAATGCAATTGAATGCCGCGACTGATGAGAATTTCTTGAAGGCGGCGACGCACCCGCTGATTGTGTCCCTGCATCAATTCAGCACCACTGTGAAACAAATGAATTTCTGATGATAAATTTTCTAAATTTTCTTCCCTCTTTCTTCTTCCCTCTTCCTTCTTCCCTCTTCCTTCTTCCCTCTTCCTTCTTCCCTCTTCCTTCCCCAATCGAGATTGCATATTTAATGCTAATTCTACGCCGCCTGCACCGCCACCTACAATCGCTATCCGCAGCGGTTTTTGGGGATGATTTGGCATTTCGGAAATTAACTGATTCCAGCTAGCTAAAAACTCCGGTACGGGTTTAGCTGCAATTGCATATTCAGCGGCACCCGGTACAGATAAAGTCGCAGGAGTGCTGCCGATATCCACCGAAAGCACATCAAAATTAACGGGAGGACAAGTTTGACAAATAACTAAATTTTTGTTAAGGTCGATCGCGATCGCCCGATCGACCACTATTTGACACCCGGCAAATTCAGCGAGCGATCGCAAATCGATGTGACATTGATCATAATCGTAAAACCCGGCAACGTGCCCCGGAAGCATCCCGGAATAAGGCGCGTGCAGCACGTCGCTAATCAAAGTCAAACGCACTCCCGGCAGCGGTTTGATACCGAACATTTTTAATACGATAGCATGACTGTGACCGCCACCAATTAAGACTAAATCTTTCACAATTACAGATGTTCGATCGAAATGTTCCAGCACCAATATTTTACAGCACTCCCACTCCTTGGGCCGCAAAGTCCGGTAAGGATAGCTGGCAGTGCGTAATTAATGATTTCCCAGCAGTTAGAGAGAATGCTGTCACTTACCCTCTGTCTCAGAGATTATACTTAGCTCAGTTGCGATGGGAGCACATCAATCCACCCATTTCGCTTAACCGATTCCACATTCAGCGCCAATGGCTGTAGACTGTAGAGCGAGCAAATTTTATCACCAAATTATGCCGGGGTGTGTTTCAATAGCTAACTCACCATTCAAAACTATGACATTACGCATCATTCCGCGCAGTTGGCAGCGATCGATTAAAACTCTTTTCCCGCTTCTGTTTGCCCTGTCATTCATTGTAGTATTGCTGACGAACAACTTAATTCCGGCGATCGCCCAGCAACCCCGCCAGGAAATTCGCGGCGTTTGGATGACGACAAACGACAAAGACATCCTCAGAGATCGTCGCAAACTAGGAGATGCTGTCAGCAAACTAAAACGGTTAAATTTTAACACAATCTATCCCGTTGTCTGGAATTCTGGCTATGCAATGTATCCCAGCAATGTAGCGCAGCAAAGAGATATTCAACCCTTTGTTTACAGAGGGTTAGAGGGACAGGATATGATCGGAGATTTAATCGCTCAAGCTCACCGCCAAGGCCTGCTAGTAATTCCTTGGTTTGAGTTTGGTTTCATGGCTCCTCCTACATCCGAATTAGCATTAAATCATCCCGATTGGCTGACACAAAAACAGGACGGCAGCCAAACATCAATCGGTGCAGGTGGCGAAGTAGTTTGGCTCAACCCCTTTCATCCAGAAGTCCAGCAATTCATTACCCAACTCGTACTAGAAATCACCACTCAATATAACGCCGACGGCATTCAATTTGACGATCACATGAGTTTGCCGTCTGAATTTGGATACGATGACTACACAATTGCTTTGTATACCAAAGAAACCAAAAAAGCGCCGCCCAAAGATTTTCAAAATCCAGCATGGGTGCAGTGGCGAGCCAATAAAATTACCGCTTTTATGTCGCAGCTAAATCAAGCCGTCAAAGCAGTCAAACCCCATGCAATTTTCTCAATTTCTCCTAATTACTACGAGTTTGCTTACAAACATCACCTCCAAGATTGGCTGACTTGGGTGCGTTTGGATATTGCCGACGAGCTAATCGTGCAAGTCTACCGTCCCAATTTAGAATCATTTGTAGGCAAGATTAACCGTCCCGAGATGCAAGAAGCACAGCAAAAAATTCCCACCGGAGTTGGGATTATGACAGGTTTGAGAAATAACCCAGTACCGATTCAGCAAATTAAATCTCAGGTGCAAGCAGTCCAAGAATACGGATTAGGCGTCGCTTTCTTCTACTACGAAAGCTTGTGGGAATATGCACCAGAACCCCTCGCCCATCGACTGTCTCAATTTAGTGCTTTCTTCCCGTCTTCTGCATTCCGAACAGCGCTACAAATACCCAGACGCGCGGCTACTTTCCCTCCGCCGCCACCACCAAAACCAGACCCGAAAGCTAAGCCAGAGCAACCTACCAAAAACAGCACACCTTCACCCTCACCAACCACGTACAAGATTTAAAGAGTCATCAGTCATTGGTAATTTTGTAGGGTGCGCCATTAGTCGGACAGTCCGACAGGGGTTTAAACCCCTGTCTCATAGCTGAAGTCGTCTAAAGACGACTGTAGCAATTCTATTAAAGCTGTTTTTGTAGAGAGTTAGCGCAGAATATATGTGTAACTCTAATTTTCAAAATAGAGATTACTATTTTAGTCGGTTTTAACCGACTTATGCTATTAGACAGGGACTTGAGTCCCTGGCGACCCGTGGCAGAATGAAACAGCTCTACTGGGGGCTAGGGGATACCGAGTTATGTTCCTATAAAATATCCGTATTACCAACAACTACCATCAATAAAAATGCAAACAAAGCAAAAAATTTTACTGCCAAAAATGGGCTGCGGCACTTGGGCGTGGGGCAACAGATTCCTCTGGGGCTACAATGAAAGTATGGACGAGGAATTGCAAGCCGCGTTCAATCTTTGCGTCAGCAGCGGTGTCACTTTATTCGATACCGGCGACTCTTACGGAACAGGGAAATTAAACGGACGAAGCGAACAGCTTTTGGGGCAGTTTTCTCAACAATATCAAGGTGCAAATAAAGAGAGTATTTGTATTGCGACAAAACTGGCTGCTTATCCTTGGAGACTGACGCGACACTCAATGATATCGGCTTGCAAAGCCTCTGCTGCGCGCCTCGGAAAAAATGTAGATTTGGTGCAAATGCACTGGTCTACAGCTAATTACGCTCCTTGGCAAGAGGGGGCTCTTTTAGACGGTTTGGCTGACCTTTACGATCAAGGATTGGTCAAGGGAGTGGGCTTGTCTAATTACGGGCCGAAACGGCTGAAATGGGTGCATCAAAGATTTAGCGATCGCCAAATTCCTATTGTTACTTTACAAGTGCAATATTCGCTACTTTCTACCTATCCGGTGACAGAACTAGGGTTGAAAGATGTTTGCGATGAATTGGGGATAAAATTGATTGCTTACAGTCCTCTAGCCTTGGGGTTGCTGACGGGTAAATATTCCGAAAACGGCTCTCTTCCTAAAGGTATCCGAGGTTTGGCGTGCAAGCAGCTACTTCCGGGAATGCGATCGCTTTCGGAGTGTTTGCGAGAAATAGCGGCCTTCAGAAACAAGAGTGTTTCGCAGGTAGCAATTAACTGGTGTATCTGCAAAGAAACTATTCCGATTCCGGGGGCGAAATCTGCGACACAGGCGAGGGATAATATTGGTGCTTTGGGCTGGGAGTTAGACTCCGGGGAGATTGCCGAGTTGGATAAGGCGGCGGCAAGTGTAGATAAAAAAATGGTGCAGAATATCTTTCAAACTCGGTAATATCTGAGATGTTGTACCATTCTCATGAACAGGCAAGATGCCTGTTCCACAAGACCTGAATTTACTTGTTCCACAAAAACTAAATTTTCTTGTGGGCCGTTGCTCCTAGCCCGCCCGTACCATTCTCATGAACAGGCAAGATGCCTGTTCCACAAGACCTGAATTTGCTTGTTGCACAAAAACTAAATTTTATTGTGGGGTAGGCTTCTAGCCCGCCCCTGAAAGCCTGATTTAGATCGCACAAAAATTTTCGACACACCGCACAAACATTTCTACACCCATCCCCAACGCAGTTTCATCAAAATCAAAGCGCGGGTGATGGTGCGGGTAAGCCAAGTTTTTCTCGGGATTTGCTGAACCCAAAAAGAAATAGCAACCTGGCACTTCTTGCAAAAAGAACGACATATCCTCGCCGCCCATTGTTTGACATTCGGGAACGATTCCTGCAGGAGTTTCGACAACTGATTCTGCAACGCCGCGCACCAATTCAGCTATTCTCGAATCATTAATAACTGGCGGATAAAGCGAACAATAATCTAATTGGTAATTTGCCCCGTGACTCTGACAAATTCCGGCAATTAATTGCTCGATTCGCTTGGCAAAATAACCTTGATATGCAGGGTTGAAATAGCGCACCGTGCCACCGATTTGAGCGGTATCGGCAATGACGTTGTGGGTGTGGCCTGCGTGGAAGTTGCCGACAGTTACTACCGCTGAGTCGATCGGGTCAATGTTCCGCGCGACGATTGCCTGCAAAGCGCTGACAATTTGGGCTGTAACTACGATCGAGTCCACAGTCTGATGTGGCATTGCGCCGTGTCCACCTTTGCCAAAAATCGTGCAGTCAAAAACTTCGACAGCAGCCATCAGCGCGCCACTGCGGACGCCTACAGTGCCTAAAGGCAGATTGTTCCACAAATGCAAGCCGACGATCGCATCAACATCAGGATTCTTCAAAACTCCCGCTTCAATCATCGGTTTTGCGCCCCCCGGCCCTTCTTCGGCGGGCTGAAAGATAAATTTTACTTTACCCGAAAAGCTGTGTTTGTGCTTGGCGAGATAACAAACAGTACCAAGGGCGATCGCAGTGTGGCCGTCGTGACCGCAAGCGTGCATAATTCCATCATGCTGCGATCGATAATCCACCTCATTTTCCTCTTGAATCGGCAAAGCATCCATATCCGCCCGAATTGCCAAAACCCGCCCCGGTTTGCCACTGTCTATAGTTGCGACAATACCAGTTTTAGCAATATTAGTTTCATGATCTATTCCCCATTCCTGCAACTTTTGCGATACAAACTGCGCCGTTAAATTTTCATCAAAACTCAACTCCGGCTTTTGGTGCAAAAGGCGACGCCATTCGACTAGCTGAGGCTGCAAATTTCTAATCTCCAGCCGCAATTGAGATAAATCGACAGACGTTAAATTCGGTAAAGTAGAAACCATGTTTTATTCTCCTTTTTTTTGATGAGGTTTTAGATTTAATCAATTGATAAATGGTAATCACTAATTATAGCAACCATGAATAATTTGTGAAACTCTCTTTTCTCTTTCTCTGCGCTCTCTGCGCTCTCTGCGGTTAAAATAAAATCTTCTTCAATCCTATCCCAGTTGTGCAGGAGATTTTTTTTAAATGAACCACAGAGGCCGCAGACTACGCAGAGGAAGAGAAGAATGAGAAATAAGCTGTCGAGCATTTAAATTACATATTGTCTGTTCCCCGTTTCCCGTTTCCTGTTCCCTTTCACCAAATCCTCACACCCTATTTAAATGCACAACAGCTTAGAGGTGTTTAGAATAGGGTTATTTAGAAGTCTGAGCAACTAAATTAACCCCTGGCAGTAACTGCTCTAAATCTAAATCTGAAGCAACTTTAGCTAATTTAGCAAGGTCAGTCGGGTCATCTAAATGCGGCAAAATACCCAACACAGGTATTTGAGTCAGGGACTGGATCAAATCAGGGGGCGCTAAATCGGCAATTTCTTGTTCGGAATAAGCTTTAACGCAATTGAGCACAATTCCTCTCAGCTTAAAACCAGTGTGTCTGGCGAGAGCCACATTCGCCACAGCTTGCCCGATCGCCCCCAACCTCACAGGTACTACCAAAACCCCCCTCAGCCGCCAATCCCTGGCAAGATCTGCCACAGTCAGTTCCCGCGTTACAGGCGATCCCAGCCCTCCCAAAGCTTCCACCAACACAAAATCCTTGCGCTCAGAGAGGCTTTGCCACGCCGTCCAGACCTTTTCGAGTTCGATACGTCTCCCCTCCCGTTCCGCAGCAATTGGCGGTGCTAGAGGCGCATCAAAGTGCACCGGATTGAGTTCTTCGGGGGATTGGTCGAGGGAAAACAAACGGGTGTAGAGTTCGCGATCGCCCGTTCCCGTTTGCATGAGTTTCATAATTCCCAAACTACGATCGGGAAAATACATTTGCCAATAAGCAGCCAGAGCGCTGGTCAAAACAGTTTTGCCCGCGTCGGTATCAGTTCCAGTAATTAGCAGCGAGTTCATTGGCAAATAGCTAACAAGTAATTGGCATCAACCTCAGTCTAGGGGAATTTTGCCAGAAGTTTAGAGTTCTGGCGATGGTGCGGGTGTTGGTGCTGGTTCCGGTGACGGCGCGGGTTCCGGGTCCGGTTGCGGCGACGGTACGGGTGTTGGGGCCGGTTCCGGTGTTGGTGCGGGAGTTGGAGCCGGTTGCGGCGACGGTGCGGGTGTTGGGGCCGGTTCCGGCGACGGTGCGGGTGTTGGTGCGGGTGTTGGTGCGGGTGTTGGGGACGGCGCGGGAGTTGGTTTGGGTGCGGGAGTTGGTGCGGGCGCCGGTTTGGGGGTCGGTTTGGGCGCTGGAGCCGGCGCTGGCGTCGGTTTTGGTGTCGGAGTTGGCGCTGGGCTTGGTTCTGGGCTTGGTTCCGGCAAAGGTTCTGGGTTCGGTTCCGGCAAAGGTTCTGGGTTCGGTTCCGGTAAAGGTTCTGGGCTTTGTTCTGGCAAAGGTTCTGGGCTGGGTTCCGGCAAAGGTTCTGGGCTGGGTTCCGGCAAAGGTTCTGGGCTTGGGGTTGGCAAAGGTTCTGGGCTTGGGGTTGGCAAAGGTAGCGGGTTTGGTACCGGAGTTAGTGTCGGCGTCGGATTTATGAGTGCTGGCGCTGTCGGAGTGGGTTTGGGGCGCGAATTGTTGAGAAATGAGCCGACTAAAGCCCAGGAACCAAAGCCCGTCAAGATTACTAAGCCCGCCAGCAGTCCGATCGCAGCAATGGGATTGTCCCAAAAATTGTCGGCAGCAGGCTCAATTAACGGGTCTGGCTGGTTTTTTTGCGGGTGGGAACTCTGGGCGGCGGGCTCTGGCGGCCTGCCCACGGCCACCGTTGCTATTAGCGAAGGGTTTGTCGGCACCACTGCTGGCGGCGCGGGCGGTACAGGGGGCTGGCTAGGTTTAGGATTAGTTTGGCCGTCGAGTGCTTGGGCGACTTCGCTGACAGATTGATATCGATCGCCCGGAGACCGGCTCAACATCCGATTCAGCACCAAAGCCAAACCCGTGCTCACTTGCACTTGCTGCTGCCAATTCCACTGCAGCGTTGTTTGATCGAGCAATTCCTGCGGTTCTTTGCCTGTCAGCAGGACGATCGCCGTTACGGCTAAAGCGTAGAGGTCGCTGCTGGCTGTTGCCCGCCCGCTTTGCAACTGTTCCATCGGCGCGTAGCCGATTTTACCGACAGTTGTCGCGTGGGCTGTTCCTTCGGGAGACTGGACTTTGGTGGCGAGTTCCTTCACCACTCCAAAGTCAATCAGCACAGGCATTTGGTCGTTTTCGCGCCGAATTATATTTTCTGGGGAGATGTCGCGGTGGATGATGCCGCGGGCGTGGATGTGAGCGAGTACCGGCAGCATTTGCCGGATAAATACCAAGACTTCGGCTTCAGTGAAGCTGCGACCCTTTGAAGTTCGATCGAGCATTAGTTCGCGGTAAGTCATTCCTTCCACGTAATCCTGCACTAAAAACAAACGCTGGTTCTCTTCAAATATTGCCCGAAACTGGGGAATTTGTGGGTGCCCAATTTGGTAAAGTATTGCCGCCTCTCTTTGAAACAATTCCTTCGATTTTTCCAAAACGTATGGCCCGCTTTGCACCGGAATCAATTCCTTCAGGGCGCAGCGTTCTTGAAACCGTCCCAAATCTTCTACTAAATAAGTCCGGCCAAATCCTCCTTGACCTAAAATATTCACCAAGCGGTAGCGGTTTTGTAGGAGAGTTCCAATAGCAATAGGTGGCTGCATAAGTTTAAGTAGAAACTGTTAAAAAATAGACGATCGCTCACAGACTTAGTAATGCTAGGTCTTTAATGCTCTTGAGCATACTTCACTATCTGTAGTCCCCAGTCCCGACCAAAGTTAGTATTTTACATTTTTTTGACATTCTTGGACGCCCGGATGGTCACAAACCGGGTTTTTTCACGAAAATACACAGGTTGCAACCCGCAGATCCGATCAAAAACCCGGTTTCTGCGTCAATATCTCAAGGGAGAAATGCACGATTTTTCGTAGAAACCGGGTTTTTTGACCTTAGCTCTAATAAATTGTCGCCCCTCGACCTAAGCCATACATCTCTATAAAGCTTGAGATGATTTATCGGAGATGTCTAATGCCAACTGTCTAATGCCAACTGTCTAATGCCAACTGACTACTGACTACTGACTACTGACTACTGACTACTGACTACTGACTAAGCTTTGCTTTCACCATGTCTTGAATTCTGTTACCGTCTGCTTTGCCCTTAAGCTGCTGCATTGCCTTGCCCATCACCTTGCCCATATCTTTTGCAGAAGTAGCGCCAACCGAAGCAATCACTTCGTCAACGACTTGACTCACCTCTTCGTCTGACATCTGGGGTGGCAAATACTCTTCAACAATTGCTAACTCCGCCTCCTCTTGTGCCACTAAATCTTCGCGGCCACCTTTGCGGTATTGTTCGATCGAATCCCGGCGCTGTTTGGCTATTTGCATCAAAATTTCCATTTCTTGAGCTTCTGTCAGCGTCTCTTGGCCGGAGGGACGAAGGCTGACTTCTTTTTCGAGAATAAATTTCTTGATGCCGCGAACTGTTTCCAAGCGAACTTTGTCCTTGGACTTCATGGCTGCTTTGATTTCTTCGTCAATGCGTTCTCTTAAGCTCATCGATTTCTACCTTGCTTTGCCCGATATCAAAAATCTGGAGTATGCTCCGATTCTTAACTTTTTTTACAGTATTTTTCCAGTTTATTGCCTGTTGGTGGCTTTTTTATCGCATTGAACCCGGATGCCTTGGGCTTTCGACTGAATTTGGGGTGGCTGCACTTGCAGCCTCAGCCCCAAATTGACTCACGCCAGAATTTTTAGACGCAGGGACACAAGTGCGATCGTACTTCTGCCAGTACAGAGTTCGCTAGAACACAGATTCCACACCCTGGGGGTGTCACACAGCATAATTACGCAGAAAACTCTATCTTTACAGTAATAAATTATGCCTTTAAAAAGTTTTTAATCCGTTAATGTACGGTATTCAAGTATAATTCATAGTTTTATTGGTGGATAAAAATAAGTAAAAACCGATTGTGACCGTTAAGGGAGCCGAATGTGGGGTAGAAACCCGATTTCTCGGACATATTTCTGCAAGTCCTATTCAATTCGCCTAACTTCACACTTGTGGCCGCCCCGAATGTTAAATCTCTTAAAAAATTGGCTGAATATTTCTAGTTTCAGATGGTAAGATAGCGATGGAATAAACGTCCTGCAAGAGGCCTGCTGTGATCCGTTCTGCTACTTTACCGCTTCCGCTTCCCGAGCCGCCGGTTTCCGCTCATGACCGTCTGCGGCTGTTCTCCGGTTCTGCTAATGTTCCCCTCGCCCAAGAGGTGGCTCGCTATCTGGGGATCGATTTGGGGCCGATGGTTCGCAAGCGGTTTGCTGATGGGGAACTCTACGTTCAAATTCAAGAATCGATTCGGGGTTGCGATGTTTACTTGATTCAGCCAACTTGCTGTCCGGTAAACGATCGCCTCATGGAATTGTTAATTATGATCGATGCTTGTCGCCGCGCTTCGGCCAGACAAATTACTGCCGTCATCCCCTATTACGGATATGCTAGGGCTGACCGCAAAACGGCCGGAAGAGAGTCGATTACTGCAAAATTAGTGGCTAATTTGATTACGGAAGCTGGGGCCGGTCGCATTTTGGCGATGGATTTGCACTCAGCTCAGATTCAAGGTTATTTTGACATTCCTTTCGATCACGTTTACGGTTCGCCGGTGCTTTTAGATTATCTGGCGAGCAAGCAATTGACGGATATTGTTGTGGTTTCGCCGGATGTTGGCGGAGTCGCTAGGGCGAGAGCTTTTGCCAAAAAGCTTGGTGATGCTCCCCTGGCAATTATTGACAAGCGCCGCCAAGCTCACAACGTGGCAGAAGTGATGAACCTTATCGGTGATGTCAGGGGCAAAACTGCTGTGTTGGTAGACGACATGATCGATACTGCGGGCACGATTTCTGAGGGCGCCCGATTGTTGCGCCGCGAGGGTGCGAGGCAGGTTTATGCTTGTGCTACTCATGCGGTGTTTTCGCCTCCGGCGATCGAGCGTTTGTCTAGCGGGGTTTTGGAAGAGGTAATTGTTACGAATACAATTCCTGTGCCTGAAGAGAACCGTTTTCAGCAGTTGACGGTGCTTTCGGTAGCCAATTTGCTCGGAGAAACTATTTGGCGGATTCACGAAGATAGTTCTGTTAGCAGTATGTTCCGCTAGAGGGCAAAGACAGTTTTTGAATGTTTGTTTTAGGGTGCGTTAACCAGAGTGTAACGCACCGTTTTTTTTGTGAAGAGTGCGATCGTTTCCCGCAAGTAATCAGCCCAGTCTCATCTAACTTTTACTCTCAAGTCCCATCAAATTCTTGTGGAGTGGGCGTCGCGCCCGCCCGGAAAATACAATTTAGAGGTCGAACAGCTTATCAAGTTCCTCGGTAAAATAACGCTTATAACTTTGTAGGGAGGACTCAAGTCCTCATAAAATTCGCTCGGAGTTGAGTTTTCACTACGAACCAATGTGACGATCTGCGATCGATCGCACTTGGTACCACCGGAACAAGAGATGGTAAAATTCTATCTTGTTGTTGGAAGAGGGCGACTTTTTTATATTCTAGATAAGTCTCATCACCATAAGGAGCCAATAGGGAAAAATCATGAAACATTCACTTGTACGAACAGTGGCCGCACTGGCAGGTTCAGCAATTTTAACACTTGGGGCGATCGGTTCGGCTAAAGCATTTACTTTTGACGAAACCGACATTAACCAAGACCGAGTAATTGTCATCGCCCAACCCCGCCCTTTCGGCGGCTACCAATTGCTAATTCTAGAACAAGTCTCTGACACGCGAAAATGCTGGAGCGAAAGTGGTTCTAATCCCGTGAAAGTCGATCCCTTATTAGTTAGTTTTGATTTCACCGGTATTTGTGGTCGCGCAACAGACAGCAACGGCTTTTCAATTCGCATGGCAGGCACAGATTTAGCATTAAAATACACCCTAAGCTTGGAAATTGTTGATGGCAATGTTCTTCTAATGGGAACTCCGGTAGATTACCAAGGTAAATCGGTGATTATCGGTCGCACAAACGGCGATGTTAACGACTTCATGAAAATCACTCTCGATCCTGCTTGGCGATTGAGTAAAAGAGCTTATCAAGGCCGCACATTAGGTCACTTTTATTTCACTACCAATCAATCCGCACCGGAAGAAATTGGCAATACCGGAGGCAATACCGGAGGCAATACCGGAGGCAATACCGGAGGCAATACCGAAGCAATACCCCAGCCAATACCAATACCAATACCGCAGCCAATACCGCAGCCAATACCGCAGCCATCACCGCAGCCAATACCGCAGGAAATACCAATACCGCAGCCAATACCGCAGGAAATACCAATACCGTAGGCAATACTGGCTTTTCTACAACTCGGAGATAGCTACCGATGATATCTACGCTTCCGAAATTAAAGAAGCTGTGGGCTTTGGGTTTGTATCCCGGTTTTCTCAAAATAATACCTTTCGACTGCAACTTGCTGTTACCAGAGAGCAATTGGTATCTTTAGTATTGGAATCCTGGAAAGGAGTACAAGATGCTATATCACATTTCCTAGCAATGTTTCTATCCGTCCCTATAGCGATGTTGATATTTTCCGCTGGAGTGCCTGAAAAGTTCTATTTGCGCGAAAAAACAAGATAGTTAGCTACTATCAAGATGGAACTTTTAAACCTACGCAGTCCGTCACTCGCGCTGAATTGATGGCGATGCTCTGTCGAGCGGCGGAATTTGGTTTCTCTGCCCGGGGAATGAACCGGGATTTAGTTGCTAAAAAACCGTCTAAAACTTTTTCATACACTCAGAATTATTGGGTTGCTTCCATTAGTGACAAGTTAAGGTGATGGGTAAATTGTCAAGGGGGTATTTACATTGGTTAAAAAATAGATGAAACTCAGAATAGGCAAGTAGTTGAGCAATTATGACCAGCCATGACCAAGACCAGAACTACCAATCGGGACCACGCGAAAAAGAAACAACGACCACTGATAGAGGATGAAGTAATTGCCCAGCAACTAGAAGCATTACTGACACCAGCCATGCTCAATCAGGAAAATTCCTACCGTCAGCTAAAACTTCGAGACCGAATTCTCAACTTGCCATTGATGATGGCTGCGGTCTTAACCTTACTATGGCGAGATGTGGCAGGGGTAAGAGAGCTGACCCGAATGTTAACGAGAGACGGCTTTCTGTGGTGTAATCCCACTAAAGTCAGCCAACAAGCACTCTCACAAAGATTTTTGACCTTTCCTGCTGAGCTGTTTGAACAAGTATTTAAGGATTTATTACCGCGTTTAAGAACAAATTGGCAGAGGAGAAATCAACGAACCTTACCAGAAAGTATTCAGTTTACATTAACAAGATTTGAGCAGATTTGGATTATAGATAGTTCAATATTAGAGGCATTGTTTCGGAAATTATCAAACTTAGAGTCAGCTAAAATAGGACAATTGGCGCGAAAAATAAGTACAGTAATTGATCTAGTAACTAGATTGCCAGTCGAAATTTGGTTTACCGAAAATGCGAAAGAATCTGATGTAAAACTTGAAGAGAATATCCTCAATTTAGTCAGCGAAAATACGTTATTACTATTAGACAGAGGCTTTTATCATTTTAATTTCTGGTTAAAATTAATTGAGCAAAAGGTTAACTTTATTACCCGAATAAAGAAAGGAGCCGCCATCAAAGTAGAGGAAGTATTTACCGATAGTTATGGACTGCGAGACCGTAAGATACGTTTGGGGTCTGGAACAAAGAAAACTCCGTTTATTACCTTACGTTTGATTGAAGTTCGTTCAGAAAAAACCTGGCATTCTTATTTAACAAGTGTGCTAGAGCCAGAAAAATTACCCCCTTATGTAGTAGCAGATTTGTATCGAAGACGTTGGCGGATTGAAGAAGCTTTTAATATTGTAAAAAGGCTGTTAGATTTCAGCTATTTATGGACGGGTTCAATCAATGGGATTAAATTACAGATTTGGGCAACTTGGTTATTTTATGCAGTTTTAGTAGATTTAGGTGATGCGGTAGCTGATGAACTAGCTCTACCTTTTGAGCAGATTTCTTTAGAAATGATTTATCGCGGTCTTTATCATTTTACTAGGGCTCATCATAAAGGTAAAGCAACAGATCCAATCAAGTATTTTGCTGACCCCCAAAATCGAGATTTAGGCATTATTAAACAGCAGCGAAAACCGAATGTTAAGTTAATTATTGCCCCTTTTCCTGAAAAGCAACGAGGGTCTGACCAATTCTTTTTTAAGAACTCTCCGAAAGCCTCTTGACAAAAGACTTACAGCCTTAACTTGTCACCAATGGGTTGCTTCTATTTTTACTCAAATGTTTTCTGATTGTTCTGTTGCTGCCGCTATTAACGAAATTGGCGATCGGTTTTCTCCGAATGATTCAGCAAAACCCAATTACGCGGAGGCCGCTACTTTGCGAATGCTGAAATGCGTTAAGGCTCAGTAGTAAAAAGTAGATACCCGACAACTTTTGCGAAGTCGGCTATCTGAGTATTTTGTTTTTTTTAGCTTGACATTTTACGCTACACCATAATCAGTATATGGCCGTTTGTATGGCGGTTGCAATCCCAAAATAATATCCTCTCTCGGTACTCCCATTGCAACTAATTCCTCCGCAGGATTTTCCTCGGTCAAATTTTGTTGGAGCCAGATTTTTCCATCTTTGATGTCAATGTGAATGAAGGTTTGATAAATCCGGGTTAAGTGTTCCCAGCCGACATTCATCCACTGATAATGATCTCGCTCTGTGTCTAAAATTAGTTGCACTTCGACTTCATGATCAGAAACATCTTCTTCGGCATAACGGGTGATTAATATTTGAACGTATTGACGATATTGAGCTAGTTTGTCCATTGTACAATTACCTCATTTGTTGGTTAATACTTATATGTTGTACTCTTGTCAATAACGGGCAAGATGCCCGTTTCACAATAAAATCAACTTTTGTGGAACGGGCATCTTGCCCGTTCCTAAACAAGTAATTGAGAAGGGTGCAAGATATCAGTTAATTTGGACTAAAGTCTTCAATACAAACCAGTTCGTAATCAGGAGTGTAGTGCTTATCATATCGTTTACTTGGGTTTCTTCTTAGATGGCTTTTTAGGAGTTTTCTGGACGGGGATTGTCTCTGATGCTTGCTGTGCGATGTCTGGGGTTACTTTACACAAGTCGTTCAAGAAAAGTTTTTGTTGCGATTCAAGTTCGTTTAGCAAGTTTGAAGCTGTTTCTAATATTTGTTTTCCCTGTCTGGCTTGAATAGTGGTTTTATTTTCGATCGCATCTAGCAACACAAAAATCGAAACTGTTTGCCAAATATCTAAATCGTCGCCGACGACATCGCAAGCCGAGACAATTTTGCCGTTTTCTGGGACGTGAATTCCTAAGCCGGAATCTTGAATTAACGGCTGGATTTCTGCTAGACTTAAATTCGCAAGGTCAGTAATTTTATGATCGAGCGATACTAAATCTGCTAAATCTGGCAAGTTGACTGATTCCGTCGCTAAAGGATCAAATTTAAAGGTAAGAGTTTGATTCAGCGGATCGGAAATGGCGTAAATTGATTGAATTTGCGATCGACTAACCGCACCTTTATCGAAAAAATCTCTGCCCTGCGGGGCGATCGCAATTTTTCCATTTTCAGCCACCTCCAAGCTTTCCAAACTAACCAGAGTCGCCGCCGTAGTCTTCACAAAAATCTCGTCCAACCCCAGCAAATCCGCCAATTCCTTCAAAGTTGGCGCAGGTTCAAACTCAACGCCCGCCCGCAAAATGAACTCTTCCAACACATTAAACTCGCGCGGTTCACTAATCGCCACCTCCAGCGGAGTTTGGCGGATTGCGAAGCGAAATTGACGCGCCGCCAACACTGACAAACCCGGATTTTGTTGCTCAATCTGTTCGGCTAAGGAACTTAAATTCGAGTCTATTAGTTTAGTTGAGGACGCTAGAAACATCTACAAAACCTCCGCAATGACGCACCGTTTTTGAAACTTCCTGATACATTTTTCCCACTGTACCTGTTTGTTGGGTAAATAAATCGTGGCACCCGACAACTACCAGCAATTCTTGAGCGCGGGAAAATGCCACATTCACCCGTTCCGGTTCCTTCGCAAATCCAATATCGCCCCTAACATTATTGCACACTGTGCTGACAATAATTACAGGTCTTTCCATGCCTTGAAATATGTCAACCGTACCAGTGCGGATGCTCAAAGCAGGGAATCTTTCGCCTTCAATTCTGTCTTTAATTGCATTTAATTGAGCAGCATAAAAAGTGATAATTCCGATTTCTTTCGGTGGTTCGCCGTCGGCAACTTTGGGCTGCCAAGCTGTGTCCATTTGTTCGCACAAACGCTCGATCGCATCAATCTCCTTGACATTCAACCGCGAAGTACCCTGTTTTTCCTCTTCAAATCCTTGTCCGATGGGCGTTTTCACCCACAGAATGTGATTATTTTCTTGAATGATTCTACCTGCGAGGTTGTGGGCGCGTTTGGTGTCAGCTTCCTGAATGCCACAGTTGAGTTTTTGCTGGTAAAACTGATTGATTGCGCCCATGATTTGTGGGTGCATTCGATACTGAGTTGTCAGCATTTTTTTGATGCTGTCGCTGGCATTTTCAAACAAAACTTTGAACAGCGATTCTTTGATAAAGCTAAGTTCGTCTCCGGTACAGCCGATGTCTTCGGCAATATCGTCGATCGTACTTTGATTAAACATCGGCGGCAATTGCCTGTGATCGCCCACTAATACTAACTTTCTGCCTTTCAAAGCGGGAATTAATAACTCTGGGGGAGTGCATTTGCTAACTTCGTCAATGATGACTGCATCAAAGCTGGGAAAGTTTTTAGTAAAATCGAAGCTAGCAGCCTGCACGCAAGTAATGCCGATAACGTTGGCATTGTCAATATAAATTTGCTTTAAATCGTTGCGGTCTTTTTCTGATGGATTGCGGAGTTTTTGAATCCAATCTGTCACAAAGCTTTGAGAACGATTTAAGGCTGTTTCTTCTTGTTCTAATTTCCGTTCCCAAGTTTTGAATAAACGCTTAATTTTGTTTAAAAAAGCTACGGTGAATAATCCTGTATTCGGAACTTCTGGCTGATATTGAGTCGGGATAGTTTGCCATGCTGACTCCCACCAATTTCTTTCAACAAGTAATGCTGCTGTCGGTTGCTGCTGTTGCAGTTGAGCGGTAATTTCGCTCAATTCTGTTTGAAGTTCGGCGAGTTGCTGCTGCGAAGTTGCAGCCGCAATTTGCAGCGGGGATAAATGCTCGTCAAGAGTGTTTTTGATTGTCTCTAAAACCCCAAAAGGATCGAGGTCAGCAATTGATTTTTCAAGCTGAATCGTGCTGGCTTTCCAAACCTCAACTTGCTTGACCAACTGCTGCGGTTGCTCCCAGATGTTGGATTTTTGGGCGAGATATTGTTCGGTTAAAATCCGCAACTTTTCAGGTACATTTGGCTGTTGGACAATTGCTTGCAACAAATTAGTAACTTCGCTAATTTTTAAGTTTGCCTCTTGCTGCGCTGTTTCTACCTGAAGTTTAGCGGCGGATATTTGCTGCTGGTTTAAGGTTTGACCGATTTTATCTAATAATTGTTGCTGTTTGATAAGCTGCTGTTCGGTTTCGGTTTTCAGGGGAACCACGCACTGACGGGCATTTGCGAGGATACTGTGCAGCAATTCTTTGACTAGGCGATCGAAGGTAGCCTGGATATTGTTTGGCTGCAAGGATTCACTATAAAATTGTTGAATGCTACCTAAGAAAGTGCGAGCTTTTTCGATGATAAATTTGCGCTGACTTTGGCTGACTTGGGAGTAGCTGGCGAAGTCTTTGGCTAGTTGCTGCCACTGTGTACGATCGCCCGCAGAGAGCACGATCGGCGTTTGACTCAAATTTAGATGCAAAAACTCGCTAAACCGGAACTGTTGCCCTTGTATGTCCTTAAAACCTGCGCTTTCTTCGTGGGCTACCGCCTTTTGCAACCGATCCAAATCGGGCAAATTGATTTTGCATTTAGGTGGCACGATCGGCAATTTGAGCGATCGGGCAATTTTCAGCAATCCTGCGGGCAATTCTACCATATCATCCGTCAGCATTGCGCCCGTTTCCCAGCAAGTTTTCACGACTTCATAGAGCCCCGTATCTGCCGTCTCAATCCACTGTGCAACGGCGACAACAACGGCTGCAATTTCCGCTTTTCGCAGTTCCAAATTCTTGATTTTCTGTTCGAGATTGTGGCGATGTGTCTGATTTTGCCGATCGCCCAATTCGAGTTGATTCACAGCCTCAGACATCTGCCGCGACACCCGCAACGACTCTGCAACCGCCGACATAGCGTGACAAATATCATCAGCGCGATCGAATGCTGTCTTAAATTCCGATATTTGCGCTGCTACATTTTCCTGCAGCCAAACCGCAATCCCAAACGCGCCGCAAGCAGGGCGATCGAAGCCTATTTGAGTAGCATAGCTGGCGGCAATGCGAACATTTGCCATAAAGTTTTCTACTAAAACATTGCCTTCCGAATATGGTTTTAGTCGGGGCATAAACTCGGCAACTTCTGGAGATTCCCAGTTGACATTCGGCGCATCCAGCAAATTTCCTAGCCCACTAACTAGAGATTCAATATCGCTTTTTTCGGTTAAAATTAGTTCATAATCTGCTGCTTGCTGGTTGCACTTTTCCTCAATATTGGCTTTACTGTCGTGCAGATGTTTGAGTTCATTAAAAAAATCTCTCTCTGCCGCACAGTAGGCGGTAAATCGCTCTGATTCTGCCACCAACTGCCGCAAAGATTTGACATTAGTCAGGCGCTGCGAGAGCTTTTGTTCGCAGTCAGTCGCCGTATTTTGCAGCCAAGTGCCGATCGCATTTTCCTCTAAAAACGGCTGCCCTTCTTCCTGCACCTTATGAGCTTTTCCCTTCCGCAAAGCCCGAATCGCCGGATTGTGAACTAACCGACTCAAAGCATTGTCTACAGCTAAATTTGCTTGCGAAGCAATGAGCGTTTTGCCACCCTGACGGGCAATTTGATAGCAAATCTCCGCAATCACAGTCGTTTTGCCCGTTCCCGGCGGGCCTTGAATCAAAATTAAATCCCGCGCCGACAGCACGGTTTCTACGGCTGCAAGTTGATCCTCATTAGCATTGCGATTTAATAAGTTTTCGCGATCCAATTTAATCAGTTTTTCGGGCATTCTCGCCTGAGAAGAGTCGAATAAAAACTCAGTCAAATATGGATTTTGAGCGCGACCATCTGTCAGCATTTTTAAAGCTTTTTTCTTGCGTTCGATCTGACTGATATCGCCCGCCGCTTCAAAATACAAGAATCCTTGTTTGGGCATTTGATATCTGCTGCCCGCCATGCGATCGCCTAAATCAACATCTAACTTAATGCGTAATTTACCATGTTCAAAGTCAATTTCAGCGATGCTACCCAATGTCTCGCCATCGCGGCTGCTTCTGCTTCCGGGCGGCGAATCAAACAGAATAATTTCTTCATTTCTGGCTTTTTTCAGCCTTTCGCGAAAGTCGCCCACTTCTAAGGAATTTTCATCGTAGCCATCTAGAGTTGCGGAATTACGATCAATTTCAAAAGTGACGATTTTAAAGCCTGAACCGTAATTATGACCGCGAAAAGGCACGCAAAATTGACGCGCTTCCGCGATGCGTTTTTCCACATTTAAAAAAGTATGCCAAACTTTTAGTTGTTCCGTAGTTGGTATGTGTCTGTCGTCCCAAAACGGCATTTGTTGCACGCGGGCGATCGACTTTCCAGGAATTGGCGATCTACTGTTAGCCAAAAGTCGCAACTGAACCGGCAAAGCATACCCATCTTTCCTCCCTCTGGGAACCGCCACCAAACCAGCATCCAGCAGTTTTAAACCGCCGATTCCGTCTTCACAGCGTACAGTTGCTAACAACCGCAAAGTGCGATCGGCTTTTTGCAACAATTGAGGTAATTCAAAATCATCTCCATCCGTAGCAAGGAGCAATTCCCAGATTTCTTCTTCAGAAAATCTCTCATTTACCTTTTGGCGACGCACGTAGAAAAGATTGTGGGATTTGCCAGCTATCTCCGACATCAGAATTTCCGCACGTTCTCTGCATTCCCAATCGCAATATTTCCCTAAAGCCGCTTCTCCTTCTATATCCCGAATAAACTTATTAATTGTGCGATCGCCACTAAATTTATATCCCCAATCTTCTGTTACTAAAGATGGCATATTTTGATTTTAGATTTTAGATTTTAGATTTTAGATTAAATTTAAGATTAGCACATTGGAACTTGTGCCGACAGAACCGCTACATCCCAATAAAAATTAAGGTGTGCATTGCACACCCTACGACCATCGCCAACTACCGTAAAGGTGACGGGCGATCGAATTAAACAGTTGAGAATCAAAAGGGCGAACGATGGGACTTGAACCCACGAATGGTGGTACCACAAACCACTGCCTTAACCACTTGGCTACGCTCGCCGTATCAGTTTTAACTATAGCATCAGATCTCAGCACAAGTCTAGGGGTAAGGCAAAAATATTTTGAAATATTTCTGAGCGTCCCTGAACCAGACAGATCGATTGTGCCTCAAATTCCAAGCACAGTAAGAGTTTAGCACAATTTTCGCTCTGTGGGATCAGGGTGAGCGATCGGCAATAATCTCACTCCCAGCAGTAGTGCGGCCTGGGTTCGGCAGCTTTGGCAGCGTCCCGATTCGATCCAGCGCATTAAAATAGCCTTATCAGCCCAGGTGCATCTAAATTTTACACTCCAGTTTGATAAAACTCACCTCTGGCACCATTTTTAAGAACAAGCAAGATGCCTTTTCCACAAAAAAGGAATTTATTTTAGGGTGGACTCTTCTAGCCCGCCCCTAAAAGCCTGATTGAGAATGGTGCAACATCTCAGATGAAATGCTTGTGGGGTGTCCCGCCCGCCCGAAAAATACAACGCCAGAAGCGGGACAGTTATCAACCATCCCTATTCTCTCTTCTCTCTTCCCTCTTCCTTCGCGCAGCTTCGCGTCTTCGCGGTTCGTTTAAAAAAAAGTCTTGTCCGCAATATAAAATCTAAAATCAATATGAGCTACTGTGTCAACCCTGAATGTCAAAATCCTCAAAACTCCAACACCGCAAAATTTTGCTTAAACTGCGGCTTTAACCTGTTGCTGAGACAGCGATATCGCCCGATTGAACTTTTAGGTAGAGGCGGATTTGGTAAAACTTTCCTAGCAATTGATCAAGACATCCCATCTCTACCCCGCTGTGCAGTCAAGCAATTTTATTTTTACGACCGTGACCCCGAAATTTTCAACAAAGCCGTTGAATTATTTCGGCAAGAAGGCCTCCGTTTAGACGAGCTCGGAAAACACCCGCAAATCCCCACATTATTAGCGGGATTTGAACAAGAAGGTCATATTTATTTAGTTCAAGAGTTTATAGAGGGATCGACTCTTAAACAAGAATTAGACCAGAGTGTCTACGATGAAAATCAAATTTGGCAACTGCTGCAAGACTTATTGCCCGTGCTGCAATTTATCCACGACAAGCGCGTCATTCACCGCGACATCAAACCCGAAAATATTATCCGCCGCCAATCGGACAACAAACTCGTATTGATCGATTTCGGCATTGCTAAACTGCTGACAGATTCAGCCATACTCCGTTCAGCAACGCTCATCGGCAGTCAAGATTATGTAGCTCCCGAACAAATGCGTGGCAAAGTATTTCCTGCTAGCGACCTTTACAGTTTAGGTGTTACTTGCATTCGCCTAATGACGCAAGTTCCTCCCTTGGATATGTACGACTGCAACCACGAGCGCTGGTGGTGGCGCGAGTTTCTTCCTAAAGCCACGAGTATTAGCGACGAGTTAGGCGAAATTTTAGATAAATTGCTGCAAACTCGTCTTACTCAGCGGTACTGTTGTGCTACGGAAGTTTTGGACGATATCCAAGCAGCTTTAGATATTCGCCATCAAAATTTGCTTTCGCCCGAACAGCCGATGATCGCTCCTACTCTTAATAATAGCGACAACTCAACCGATATCAGCGCGCTACAAACTCCTGATTCTTCAATTTCACCGACCAATGCCGTCCCCAATTCGGCAGAAAATTTTTCCTTATCTGTTACTTTAAATACTTCAATTATCGAGCCAACCCTAATTTCGGTACGGGGAGTTGATTATACCAAATTGCGAGATTTTTTGTCTAACAAAAAGTGGAAAGAAGCCGATCGCGAAACTTGGGGTCTGATGTGTCATACCAATTTTATGTGAAGTTGCATATAATAGAGAGATAGCTTTTATGGTGCGTTTATGAGTCGTAGTTTAAAAATC